>JAJUGS010000346.1 GCA_029265875.1 Prolixibacteraceae bacterium | reverse complement strand
TGTGAAAAGACTGTGAGTGAAAAGACAGCCGCGAAAAATACAGTGAATAAATATTTCATCGGTGTAATAATGTTTAGATTTTATGCCGGTAAAATTAATATTTGAATCCAAAGAAAACTGAATTAATGTAATTTCGGGCGCAAAATCATTACATGGAAAGCAAATCAAAAGACCACTTTGAAAGATACAGGGCTATCAGAAATAAGATTGATAAACATGTTTCGGCATTGGAAAAAACGCACCGGAAACATTTGGCCTGTAAAAAAGGGTGCGACTTGTGTTGCATGGATTACAGCATTTTCCCGGTTGAATTTTATGCCATTCAGCAGGAACTGAAAAACCGTGAAAATCCCGTTCAGTTTAATCAGGAAGCCGATGAAAAATCTTGTGTTTTTCTGGTTGATCATGCTTGTGCAATTTATGCTGAAAGGCCCGTAATTTGCCGTACACACGGCCTGCCGCTTATTTTTGCCAACGACGATGGCGAATTTGAACTCTCGGCCTGTGAACTGAATTTCACCAATTTCGATTTCGAAGAGTTTAATATGGACAATACCTTTCACCAGGACAAATACAACAGCATGTTGTTTATGCTGAACCGCGAATTTGTTGCCTCACTGCCCGAAAACCAATTCAGCGAATTTGATTTGATTCCGGTAAAAAAGCTGGCAGAAAAATAAAGACCGGCAAAACATTGAATTAAGGAAAGAAAAGAATTTCTTGTCGTATTTAAATTCACTCACCCCCTGTCCGACTATGCTGGTCAGGCGGGCAAGCCACCTTTCGGTGTCTCTTCCCCTCACTCAGTGAGAGAGGGGCAGAGTTTTCCTGATGTTAACCGGGAAAACTTGGGGTGAGTGAAGATATAGAAATAAGACATTTTTTCTTTCTCATTAAATTGTACCTATTCGATCAATATTTTGTGACTTGCCACACTTTTACCCCCGGCAATGTGCAGGAAATAAAGCCCTGAAGGAAGTTTTTGTTCTTTGTTCAGATCAATCTGAAACAGTATCCTGTCGGGGAAAACTTCCGTCTGCAAAACTTTACGGCCTTGTAAATCGAAAAGAGAGCAACTGTAATCATCACCGGCAATGGCATTTTTCAGTTCAATGTTGATGATTCCGTTTGTAACCGGGTTCGGGTACACTGTCGATTCAAGGATTTGCAGGCCCCTGCTGGCAAAAGTGGGATTTGTTATTTCGAACCAGTTAAAATTAAAACCACCTTTTATTACAACCTTCATTACATGTTCACCGGCTTCAAGCGCAATATCTTTCGATACAGTCCGCCAGTTTTGATATCCACCTGTGTTGGGAGTGTTGATGGTAACTTTTAACTGGTTATCGACCAGAACATCGGCGGCTCCGGTTGATACACCGGCGACTCTGGCATTGAGACTATAAGTACCACTTTCAGCAACCGTTATTTTATACTCTGCCCAATCGCTTTTCTCGGCCCAACCCATGTTTAGAAATCCTTCTGTATCGGAAGTTGGTTCGGCATACAACCCCGACATTCTGTAATATTCTTCAGCCTCAATTCTTGCGGGTATCTGAAACCGCTGATTGGGGTCATAAACCGGGATATCCATGTATAACTGCCCCAGTTCTGTTAACATTCCGGTAGTTGAATACAAATCGAGATAAGGAAACGCGGTTGCACCGCCCGAAGTACGGCCAATAAACCACGAATAACGATAAACTGCCGAGTCGCGTTCCAGAAAATTAACGGCCCCGGCCAGGTATTTTTTCTGATCTGCCACTGTTTTAACCGGATTGCTGTCGTCCCACGATGCAAATTCAGTCATCCAGATGGGTTTGCCATATTTTCGTGCATTATTCACATAACTTACAATTGAATTTCCGCTGCCATACCAGTGCAACCCGATAAAATCGACCTGGCAGGTATCGCAGGCAGCCAAAAAATGATCGAGATAAGTAAACGGATTATTGTAAGTTGTGCCACCTTCCGAAACACAATTCCCACAATAATTGACGGCCGGGCTAACAATTTTCAGGTGGTGTTTTTGCGCTATTTTTTGTAATGCAGGCCAGGCTGCTGCGGCCTGTTTGGGTGTCATATTGGCCTGGTCTTTAAAATTGGGTTCGTTAAAACCAAGAATGTAGTTTATCATCGAATCTTTGTCGGTCCAACTGCCCACTCCGCTGATCCCGGAGCTGTTCCAGGCCATGGGCGTAAAATCGACGTTGTATTTTGAATAAGTGCTTCTTATCGCCAATTCGGGTTGGGCAGCCCAGTTGTACCACCAGGAGATATTCTGTGATGCTTTTTCCATGTCTTTCGCTGAATGATAACCATAGGCGACTCCGCGTTTGTAACTTTTTGTTTGCGCGGCTGTGATGTTAACAATGAAAAACAGCGATATTAAAAATGTGATTTGTTTCATAACCTGATAAATTGCGTTAACCTGAAATTCTATCGCAAAACTAACAAAACCAGCCTTAAAACCTTTTTTTTACCGGACAACCATAAAAAAAGGCAGCTGATTTCACAACTGCCTTTCATTATTTTTCAATGTTTTAATTAATACTCATCTTCATTAAAAAAGAAATCTTCCTTACTGGGATAATCGGGCCAAATGTCTTCAATGCTTTCATACATTTCACCTTCATCTTCCATTTCCTGTAAATTTTCAATTACTTCCAACGGTGCACCTGAACGGATTGCAAAATCGATCAATTCATCTTTTGTTGCCGGCCATGGTGCATCTTCCAGTTTCGATGCCAATTCAAGTGTCCAATACATTTGCTGATTTTTATGTGGTTAAACTTTTTTTGTGGCGAATATAATAAAGAAAACAATGAATCAAAATAAAAAGTTTTAACAGTTTTTATTTACCTGTTTATATCATTAAAACACAGAAAATCAAATTATTAAACTCATTTTAACACAACAATCGGTTCATTTCTCCCAGCTTACTTCGGCTGTACCGTTGTCAATTGCCAGTTTTCTCGACAAAACAAAAAGTAAATCAGATAACCGGTTCAGGTATTTAATTGTACTTTGGTGTTTTTCAGTTTGTCCGGCAAAACTGATTACCCTTCTTTCTGCCCTTCTGCAAACCGTGCGTGCCACATGGCATTGAGCCGAAACCTGATCACCACCGGGCAAAATAAAATTCCTCAATTCGGGTAATTCTGATTCGTATCGATCAATTGCATTTTCCAGATATTGAATATCATCAGTTGTGATGGCAAGAGAGGCCGTGTACCCCTCCCCTTTTTCATCCGAGGCCAATCGCGACCCGATATTAAAAAGCTTATTCTGGATGGTAATTAATAACTTAATCTCAGGTTCATATAACGACATCGACCGCAAAAGGCCTAAAACCGAGTTGAGTTCATCAACGGTTCCGTATGCTTCCAGCCTGATATCGTCTTTATTCACCCTGCTGCCACCCACCAATCCGGTTGTTCCGTCATCGCCGGT
>JAJUGS010000058.1 GCA_029265875.1 Prolixibacteraceae bacterium | reverse complement strand
GTATCCACAAACAGCGAATGCGGTCCATTAAACGAATACACAAAACCGCCGTCCTTGATTTTTGTCCAGCGTGCAGCCTGCACTGCCCCCGATATTTTGATGGCCAGCTCGTAAAAATTCTTTTCCCATTCGTTGAAAGTGATTTTTCCTTCGTTCATCAGCCGGAGGAGGTTCCCATAAGTACTCAGGTTGTTGAAACCGTGGTCGTGCACCCCGGTGTGACTGATGTGCGGCGCCATTTTCGCCAGCATGTTTTTCCTGCCGTTTTCGAGAAACCAGTTTTCGCCGGTGGCATCGAATTGCAAAAGTGCCGAGCCAAACTGGAAACCCTGTGTCCACTCGGTCCAGCCGCGGGTGGTGTATTTCCCTTTCACTGTAAAAACCGGCGAACCTTTTGAGGCGTCGTAGTTTTTGTCGATGTTCCTGATTTTCTCGCCCGAAAGTTCCCAGAACAAGGCCAGTTTTTTGGAGAGCGATTCAGGTTGAAGCTGGTAGTCGATTTGTATCATGGTGATGAAATGTGATTGATTGAGACTTATAGAGATTTGTTGTGTTTGGTGGAGATTGATTGAGATTGATGGTGATCCAGAAACATTGAATTTCGTTGTATTAAATTTTTCGGGAAGATAATAAAGCGCAGAGGTTTTTGAAAATGTTTTCAGGTATTGAATGTTTTTGAAACCGGTATTTTAGAATTTAGTAGTTAATTTTTGAATTATTGTTAAAATTAACTAGTTAATTTTTGCTATTATTGAAAAATAAACTGGCAAAAATGATTTCAGAAATATTCGCATTGCAAAATCCGTGGAGGACAAACCCTGGTTTTTCATTTCAACTCAAAGAAAGAGAGGTTTTTAATATTGTCAAAAGTAACCTGGAAAATGAACTGATAATTGGGTTAATTGGTAGTCGGCAAGTGGGTAAAAGTTCAATTTTGTATTTACTGATTAAACATCTGTTAAAAACCGGAGTTTCGCCAAACCAGATTTTTTATTTCAATCTCGATGACCTGAAACTGCACGAATTATTTACATCCGTGCCTTCTTTTTTGCAGTTTACAGGGAAAATTGACGACAGAAAATATGTCTTTATAGATGAAATTCAGCGACTTAATTCTCCTGGATTATTCTTAAAGGAATTATTTGATTTAAAGCTCAACTTAAAAATTATTTACAGCGGTTCTTCTCAGCTTGAGATTAAATCTAAAATCAGAGAACATTTGGTTGGAAGGGCCAGGGTGATAAAAATCAACAGGTTATCGTTTAATGAGTATCTGGAATTTGCTGCACCGGTGAGTAAAAAAGAAGCTTTGAATGAGATTTTGATTTTTGGTTCGTACCCTGCTGTTGCCAAGGAAAAATCGGTGTTGGAGAAAAAACTGAGATTGCGCGACATCTTTCAGAGCTACATTCAAAAAGATTTGATTGATTTTCTGAAAATTGAGAATGTGGAAGGCTTTAATAAGTTTATGATTTTCATTGCAAATCAAACAGCTGACCTGCTGAATATTCATTCGCTTTCAAAATCACTGGCAATTCAGCGAAAGGAGATTGAAAAATACATCAACATTCTTGAATATACTTTTGTATGTAACAGGGTTTATCCTTTTTACAAAAATTACAGCAAAGAGATAACCAAAACTCCTAAAATCTATTTTTTAGATTCCGGCATCAGAAATTACATTCTGAACCGGTTTGAACCAATTGAACTGAGAACAGATATTGGCAACCTGTTTGAGAATTTTGTATATACAGAAATGTTGTGCGCCGATTTCTATTCGCAGAACCGTATTCATTACTGGCGGACAACCAACCAGACAGAAATAGATTTTATTGTTGAGTCGGAGGAAGGGACAAAAGCCATTGAAGTTAAATGGTATAATCAAATAGCCCCAAAATCATTTCAAACTTTGGCGCAATATTACCCCGAAATTAAAGCTGAAGTTGTTACACGAGATAATTTTATCAACTGATGCCGTTATTTCACCATTCTTACTTCTGATTTGTCTGCACAACCCGACAGCATTTCAACACTCGTCAGTTTAAGAACCGGATGAACAAAATCCGGCGCAATTTCAGCAAGCGGGACCAGCACAAAAAGCCTTTTATGCAGTAGCGGGTGCGGAATGGTGAGGTTTTCAGTATTGATTATCTGATCATCGAAAAACAAAATATCGACATCCATTTCGCGTGATGAATATCCTTCCGAATTTCTTTTTCTTCCAAACGCGGCATCAATCATTTTAATCTTCTCGAGTATTTCTGAAGGTTTTAAATGTGTTTCAATACACAAAACCTGGTTCCAGAAAGGGTCTTCAGAATCGAATCCCCACGGAGGTGTTTCATAAACCGATGATCGCAAAACAATACCCCCTAATTCATTTTGAATATGCGTGTAAACTTTATCGAAATTAGCACGTTTATTTCCGAGATTTCCACCAATGCTCAAAAAAACCTGATGCATGAATTGTATATTTGTAATTCTAAAAAATGAGTTCCGACTGATAAGATTCAGAAATTAAAAGTACACAAAATAATCACTATGAAAGAGTTCTTCAAATATGTTCTGGCAACCATTACCGGTATTGTTGTAATATCGATAATTGGTTTTGTTTTTATGTTGATGATTATTGGCGCCATTGTGGCATCTGCCGAAAAGCAGGTAACAGTTGAAAATAATTCGATGCTGGTGATCGACATGAGCCACCGGCTGGTTGACAGGGCGCGGAACGATCCGTTTGAAGACCTCAACATTCCGGGTTTATCGGTGGTGAAATCACTGGGACTCGATGATATTGCCACCTCGCTAGAAAATGCTGTTAACGATGACCGTATCAAAGGTGTTTACCTGAAAATGTCGGTTACCAATGGCGGAATGGCATCGGTGGAAGAGATCAGAAACATGTTGAAAGAATTTAAAAAAGCCAGCGGAAAGCCCATTTACGCCCATGTTGAATATGCCATGGCCGACCAGAAATCGTATTACCTGGCAACCGTTGCCGATAAAATTGTGGTGCACCCCGAAGCTTCCATCGATTTTCGCGGGCTGGGTGGCGAAATGATGTTTTACAAAAAACTGCTCGACAAAGTGGGTGTTGAAATGCAGATTGTCCGTCACGGGAAATTCAAAGCTGCGGTGGAACCTTTTATGCTCGACAAAATGAGCGAGGAAAACCGCGAACAACAACTTACTTACATGACCAGCCTCTGGAACCACATGCTGAAAGGAATTTCGGAAGCCAGAAATATTCCGGTTGAAAAGCTGAATGCTTTGGCCGACGAAGTGCAGACTTTTAACAAAGGCACAAAAGCGGTCGAAAATGGGTTGGTGGATGCAGCGGAGTACAAAGACGAAGTGCTGGACGACCTCAGAAAAATAGCCGGAATTGAAGGAACAAAAGGTGTTCCGGTTATCAGCGTGTCGAAATACGCCGATGTTCCGGTGGCCGAAAAGAAATTCAGCCGCAATAAAATTGCCGTGGTTTACGCCAGCGGCGATATCGGGATGTCGTTCGGGGGAGAATTTATTGATGGCGATGAACTGGCCCGTGAAATCAGAAAAGTGCGCCAGGACAGCAGCTACAAAGCAGTTGTTTTACGAATTGATTCGCCCGGCGGAACCGTTTTCGATTCAGAAACCATCTGGCGCGAGGTAAAACTTACCGCCGACCAGAAAACAATGGTGGTTTCGTTTGGCAATGTGGCTGCATCAGGAGGTTACTATCTTTCCTGCGGTGCCGACAAAATTGTGGCCAGTCCCAATACCATTACAGGTTCCATCGGGATTTTCGGGACCATCCCGAATTTTGGCGAACTGCTGAACGACAAACTGGGCATTACCACCGATGTGGTGAAAACCAATAAAAACTCAGACCTGCTGACTTTAACCCGCCCAATGACAGAAACAGAACGGAACCTGCTTCAGCGGAATATAGAAGAAGGTTACCAGACATTTATCACCCATGTTGCCGAAGGCCGCCGGATGACCATTGCACAGGTTGATTCCATTGGTCAGGGACGCGTGTGGAGTGGCGAAAATGCGAAACAGATTGGCCTGGTTGATGAATTTGGCGGTTTGAAAGAGGCAATCGCACTGGCCGCCGAAATTGAAGGTCTTGAAAATTACAGGACCGTTTCACTGCCAGCCCTGCCCGATCCGTTCCAGGAAATCTTTAAAATGGGAACTGACAATATCAAGGCAAAATTCCTGAAAAACGAGCTGGGCGACCAATACCGTTATTACGAATTCCTGAAAAAAGCTACCGGACTCAACGGAATTTATGCCCGGATGCCGTATGATATTTTGGTGAACTGAAAATTGTCTTGTCAAAATTACTTTTCCAAAGTTTTAAAACTTTGGAAAAGTAATTGAACACGGTAAAACCCTCAATTGCTGAATAACCCCGGCAAATTGTTATCTTAGCCGTTTATTGAAACGCTTGCCATGAAGTATCTTTTGTTATTGCCTTTTTCGTGGATTTATGGTTTGGTTGTTTACATCCGGAACCAATTGTATGATCTTGGTATCCTGAAAACAAAGGAATTCGATGTGCCCGTGATTTCCATCGGAAATATCACGGTAGGAGGAACCGGAAAAACTCCCCAGGTTGAATATCTGGTTGATTTGCTGAAAGAGAAATACGAAGTTGCCACATTAAGCCGGGGCTACAAGCGAAAAACCAAAGGTTTCAGGCTGGTGGAAACCACATCAACAGCGGCCGAAGTGGGCGACGAACCTTTGCAGATCAAAAATCATTATCCCGAAATTACCGTTTCGGTTTGCGAAAACAGGGTTTCCGGCGTTGAAAAACTGCTCGACCCCACCAATCCGAAAGTACCGGATGTGGTGCTTTTAGACGATGCCTTTCAGCACCGCCGGATCACTGCCGGAATCAATATTCTGCTGATTGATTATAACCGGCAGATTGCAAAAGACACGCTCCTGCCGGCAGGCCGTTTGCGCGAAGGGGTGGCGCAAATGCGCAGGGCACACATTATTGTTTTCACAAAATGCCCCGATGAAGTGACACCCATTATGCGGCGGATTCTGCAAAAGGAAGTCAGGCTGAAACCCTACCAGAACCTGTTCTTCACAACCCTGAAGCACGGGAAAATCAAACCTGTTTTTGACGGGCCTGAACTGGAAACATCTTTTTATGAAAATAAAGATTTTTCGATGCTGATTTTAACCGGAATTGCCGCTCCGGCGCATATGTACAACCATTTGCGGCAGTTCTCAAAGAAAGTCGAAATCTTCTCTTTTCCCGACCATTATTATTTTTCTGATGCTGATATTCAGAAACTGATGGCAAAATTTGACGCGCTGAATACAAACAGGAAAATTATTGTGACCACCGAAAAGGATGTGATGCGCTTGAAAGATTTACCAGGCTTGCCTGAAAACTTCAAACATCATTTATATTATTTGCCCGTGAAAGTTAAGTTCCTCGATGAGGGAAAATATGAATTTGATAAGAAAATTTTAAACTATGTTGGAGAAAATAAAAGCAACCGCGAGTTACATAAAAGAACGAATAAACGCAACGCCTGAAGTTGGGATCATTTTAGGTACCGGACTTGGCGGACTGGTGAAGGAAATTGATATTAAAGTATCGATTCCGTACAGCGAGATACCCAATTTCCCGGTTTCAACCGTGGATGGCCATGCCGGAAGACTGATTTACGGAACGCTGGGCAACAGGGAAGTACTGGCCATGCAGGGCCGGTTCCATTTTTATGAAGGGTATTCGATGAAGGAAGTCACTTTCCCCGTCAGGGTTTTAAAATATGTGGGGGTCACCCATCTTTTTGTGTCGAATGCCAGCGGTGGCCTGAATCCTGACTGGCATGTGGGCGAAATCGTGATTATCAGCGACCACATCAATTTTTTTCCGGAACACCCTTTGCGCGGGAAAAATGAGAATGAACTGGGCCCGCGTTTCCCCGATATGAGCAAATGCTACGATGAAAGGCTGCGCAACAAGGCCAAACTCATCGCCCTCGAAAATAATATCGTGGTGAAAGAAGGTGTTTATGTGGGCGTTTCAGGACCTACTTTCGAAACACCTTCTGAATACAAAATGTTCCGTCTGCTGGGTGGCGACCTGGTGGGAATGTCAACTGTTCCTGAAGTAATTGTTGCCCGTCACATGAATCTGAAAGTGTTCGGTATTTCGATTGTCACCGACAGCGGGGTTCCGGGTGAAATTGTGGAAATTTCGCACGAAGAAGTGCAGGAAGTAGCCATGAAAGCCGAACCAAAAATGACACTGATTATGAAAAACCTGATTCAGGGAATCTGACAAACTGAATTGAAATGGATTTGCTGATTTTGTCGCTGGCGCCAGTATTTATTATTGCCGGGTATATTTATTTCCGCGATAAATACGAAAAAGAGCCTTACCGTTTGCTGATTTATGCACTGGCCGCCGGTGCTATTTCCGTGATTCCCATTTTGTTTGTCGAAAGTTTTCTGAATTCATTTACAACCTTTTTTTACGGTTTGCTGGCTGCCGCCTGGAAAGCTTTTGTGGTGGCCGCTTTTACCGAAGAACTGTTTAAGTACCTGGCACTTTACCTGTTGATTTGGAAAAGCAGCGAGTTTAACGACAAATTCGATGGCATTGTTTATGCCGTTTTTATCTCGCTCGGTTTTGCTGCCATCGAGAACGTGATGTACGTAATGGGCAATGGCGTTTACACGGGTATTGTCAGGGCGGTGACTGCGGTCCCGGCTCACGCCATTTTTGGTATTACCATGGGTTTTTACTTTGGAATGGCCAAATTCTACCCGAAAAAACAGGCCGAACTCAAACAAAAAGCTTTGGTGGTTCCCATCATCCTTCACGGGATGTACGATTTTATCCTCTTTACCGGTATCGATTGGCTGTCTGTAATTTTCCTGGCATTTCTGGTGTATCTCTACTATTCAGGCTGGAAAAGGATTAAAGAACTCCGCAGACAATCGATCTACAACAACGATTGGGATTTATTGAATGAGAAATTCAGCCAGCAAGGGAAACGCTGATTTTGAATGAATTTGGATTATATTTGAGACATGGTAATTCAAGAACTCATAAAAAAGAAGGAAGATGAATTTGGCAGGCTGTGCGAGGAACACCGTGTAAAAACCATGTATGCATTTGGTTCGGCGGTCACGGGGAATTTTGATGTTGAGAAAAGCGACATCGATATACTGGTTGAAATAGAAGAACCTGACCCGGTGGAAAGAGGTGAAAAACTGATTTCGTTGTGGGATAAACTGGAGGCCTTTTTTAACCGGAAGGTTGATTTATTGTCCAATCCCATAATCAGAAATCCTTTTTTGCGGCAAAGCATTGAAAACTCAAAGGTCTTGATTTATGGATCTGCAAAGTAAAAAATACCTTGACGATATTTTGAATGCAATCATCCTGATTGAAGAGTTTACCGCCGGCGTAAACTCTTTTGATTCATATATAAGTGACAGAAAAACAGCAAGTGCGGTGGAAAGACAGCTTGGAATAATTGGAGAGGCCGCCAATAAATTCACAAAACAGGATAGAAATAATATTCTTGAAAACAGCGACCGGATAATTGGATTGAGAAACCGGATGATCCATGCTTATGATAGTGTTGATGATTCATTAATCTGTGCGATTATAATTAAGTATTTACCGCTTTTGAAATCCGAAGTAATAAAAAAACTTGAATTATGAACCCTGGCTTTATTCCTGAATTCACCGATATTGAAGCTGCCCACCGGATTGTGGCGAAATATGCCCATCACACGCCCGTGTTAACTTCGAAAAGTATCAACGAAATCACGGGTGGAAACCTGTTTTTTAAGTGTGAGAACTTTCAGAAGGTGGGGGCATTTAAATTTCGCGGGGCCTGCAATGCGGTTTTTTCGCTTTCAGAAGAAGATGCGCAAAAAGGGGTTGCCACGCATTCATCGGGCAATCATGCGGCGGCGCTGGCTTTGGCTGCGCGGATGAGAGGAATTGCCGCCCATATTGTGATGCCCGATAATTCGCCCGAAATAAAAAAGAAAGCGGTGGCTGGATATGGTGCAAAAATCACATTCTGCGAACCTACTTTGGCTGCACGCGAAAGCACGCTGGCAAAAATTGTGGCTGAAACCAGTGCCACCGAAATACATCCGTACAACAACTTTTTTGTAATTGCCGGACAGGCTACTGCTGCCAAAGAACTGATTGAAGATTTCGGAGAATTCGATGTCATTATGGCACCGGTGGGTGGCGGAGGATTGTTGGGAGGTACAGCCATTTCAACCAAACATTTATTGCCTGAATGTAAGGTAATTGCTGCCGAACCGGCGGGTGCCGACGATGCGTTCCGTTCGTTTCAGGCTAAAAAAATCATACCGTCTGTCAGCCCGAAAACCATCGCAGACGGGCTTTTAACTTCGCTGGGCGAACGAAATTTTGCCATCATCTCCGAAAAAGTGGATGACATTGTAACCGTTTCGGAACAAAATATTGTGGCGGCGATGCGGATGATCTGGGAACGGATGAAAATCATTATCGAGCCCTCTTCAGCCGTTCCATTAGCTGCAATTCTGGAAGGTAAAGTTGATATTCAGAATCAAAAGGTGGGGATCATTCTTTCTGGCGGAAACCTCGATTTGGGGAAGCTGCCGTTTTAAATTGAAAAGAGAAATTTAGAATATCGAATAAGGAGTTAGAAATCAATAAGTTCTCTTGGATTGCTTCTCCCTTTTTAATTTTACATTCTTTGTTTCTTATTTCTCCTTCACCCTTTGGGGGAAGGTTGGGATGGGGGCTACAACATCGGGCTTACAATATGCGCCAGCGACTCACGCAATTTGAAATGCCATGCGCGTTTTTCCCACTCTGCCAGTTTTATTTCGCGGCTGTCGCGCAGGTCGGCAATAAAATGGCGGAGCAGCGACCGGGTGAATTTTCGTTCGTAAATAAATGCGTTGATTTCGAAGTTGGTTTCGAGGCTGCGGAAATCGAGGTTCGTGGTGCCCACCGATGAAAAAACATCGTCAACAATCAGTGTTTTGCTGTGGATAAACCCTTTCTGGTAAAAATAAATTTTCACACCGGCTTCGAGCAACTGTTCGACGTATGCAAACGAGCACCATTTTGGAATCACGGCATCCGATTTTTCGGGATTGATAATCCGCACATCAATACCGCTCAATGCCGCTGTTTTTAAAGCCGAAAGAATAGATGTGGGTGGCATCAGGTAGGGCGAAGTGAGATAAACATATTTTTTGGCACCGGCAATGGCCGAAAAGAAAGCCTGTTCAATGCTTTCCCAATCGGAGTCGGGGCCGCTGGCAGTGATTTGTACCGGAGTGCCATCTGCTTCTGAAAGTGGCGGAAAATATTCTTTTCCCAAAAGGTTCTCGTTGATAACCAAATACCAGTCGGCAGCAAAAACTACCTGGAGTGCAGCCACCGCGTCGCCGGTTATTTGCAGGTGGGTATCGCGCCAGGGGCCAATATCCGGAATACCGTCGATATAACGGTCGGCAATGTTAATACCCCCGGTAAATCCCACTTTTCCGTCAACAATCAGTATTTTGCGGTGGTTCCTGAAATTCACCCGCGAGGTCAGCCTGGGGAAACGCACTTCCATAAACGGATAAACTTCAATACCGCTGGCCCGCAGATCTTCAAAAAACCACGATTTCAGGCTCCAGCTTCCCACATCATCCACAATCACACGCACTTCAATACCTTCGCGGCTTTTTTGCTTCAGCAGTTCGATGGTTTTCTGCCCGATTTTATCATTCTCAATAATATAATATTCGAGGTGGATGTGATGGCGCGCATTTTTAATGGCTTTGAAAATCGCCTCAAAAGTTTCGGTCCCGTTGTTCAGAACTTTACACTGGTTGCCAGTAGTAAGCAGCGAATCAGAGTTATTCAGCAAAAGCCTGATCAGTTTTTTATAGTCTTGTACATCCGGTTCAAGCGGGAAATGGGCATGTTCGATTTCGCGCAACTGTTTGGTGGTAAGTTTCCGGATTTTACTCAGGCTTTTGATGCCACGGCGCGAAAAGAGCTTTTGTTTCCGGTACTCCTGGCCAAAAAAGAGGTAAAATATCAGTCCGAAAACCGGGATCAGAATCAAAACCAGTATCCAGGCAATGGTTTTAAACGGCGATCTTTTTTCCAGAATGACCATGATTGCCACCGGAATGGCGGTAATCAGGAAAACGAGTGAGAATATTTGCCAAAATACACTCCAGTTCATACTTGCATGATGCTTGACCGAAATTCAAATTTCACGAAAAATTAAAACATAAACAATTCTGCAATTGTTTTCGTACGAAAAAATGCGGGTCATAAAACAAGTAAAATGAAGAACCAGGTTTTATTGATGATTTTGATATCTGCCTTTTTTGGGGCGTGTTCGGTCCCGAAAGGGATTGTCAGGGTGGAAAAATCGGAAACAGTAACTGCTGCTGATAGCCTGGAATATGAATTGGTAACTTTCGATGGAAAATTCGAAAGCTGGTACAGTATGCAGAATGTTCCTTCGCGGTTTCGTTCGCAGGAATATTATGAGTACTGGAATAAACAATATGTAAACGAGTGGAATGATCATTCAACACAACCGGGCAAAAGCAACTTTTTTGAATACATTCACGGCTACGACCCAACTGTAAATTATGGTTTTGAGTTGAACCACAAGTTGTTTTACTATTTTCAATATGTGGAGAATGTGCTGAAAATTAAGATTTTGCCTGCCGGGCCCAATACGGGTGTTTTTTAATGCAGGTTTTTGTAAACAAATAGTTTATCGGCGTCGAATTTCTCTTTGTGAATAATGGCTCCCGAAATTTCTGGTGCCTTTGTTCCATCCGAAAAATTTTTGTTGCCCACAAATCTGTAAGCTTCGTCCCATAAACCTGGCATGATAAAGCTTTCCAGGGTTTTCCGGCCACCTTCAACAATCAACGAGAGAATATTTATACTATGCAGGTAACTCAGTATTTGCGGAACCACTTCATTTTCGAAATCGATTTTTATGAAAGCCGGATTTCCTTCGGGTTGGTTTTTCAACGAGTTGAAAACAAGCGTTGGTGCTTTCCGGTCGAAAAGGTTCAGACTGGCAGGCAGTTGCAACCGGTTGTCAATTACGATCCTGAGCGGGTTTCTGCCTTCGCAGAGCCTGACGGTGAGCGACGGGTTGTCTTTCAGTGCAGTATGGGTCCCAACCAAAATCGCATCTTCTTCGGCCCGCATTTCGTGTACTTTCCGCAGGGCTTTTTCCCCGGTAATCCATGAGGGTTGCCCGAATTCGCGGCTGGTTCGCGGATAATCGATAAAACCATCCTGGGTCTCGGCCCATTTCAGGATAATAAACGGGCGTTTCTTTTCCTGGAAAGTAAAAAAGCGTTTGTTTAGTTCGCGGCACTGGCTTTCGAGAATTCCCTGTGTGACTTCAATTCCGGCATTTTTCAAACGTTCAATTCCTTTTCCGGCTACTTTTTCGTTGGGGTCGCCTGAGCCAATCACCACCCGGGGAATCTGCATTTTTATAATCAGGTCGGAGCAGGGAGGCGTGAACCCAAAATGGGCGCAGGGTTCAAGCGAAACATACAAAGTGCTTTCTTTCAGCAATTCCTTGTCCTGAACCGAATTAATCGCATTCACTTCGGCGTGTGCCTGCCCGTGTTTTTCATGATACCCTTCACCAATCACCACTCCATTGTGAACAATCACGCAGCCCACCATCGGGTTGGGCGAAACCTGTCCGGCACCTTTTTGGGCCAGGCTGATGCATCGTTCCATATAAAAGTTGTGCTGATCCATTACCCGAAAAGTATAAATTTGCAGGGTCAAAAGTAATAAATGCAAAGTACCATTCAATATTTAAAAACCGAATTGGGCGCGCTTTATCCTGCCGGTGAAGTGGAGAGCATGACCAGGCAGATTATTGAATGGATTACCGGCTGGGATTTCACCCGGCAACTGATCCACCGGAATGAAACTTTCACCCGGGAACAATCGGAAAAGGTCAGATCAATCGTGCAGAGGTTATTAAAACACGAACCGCTGCAATACATTCTGGGAGAAACTTTTTTTTCAGGTTTGAAAATCAGGGTTACCCCGGCTGTTTTGATTCCAAGACCGGAAACCGAAGAGTTGGTAGGCCTGATTTCAGACCTTAATTTGCCTGACGGAAGCAGGTTGCTGGATATTGGCACCGGCAGCGGGTGTATTGCGTTGGCTTTAAAAAACCGGTATCCGGAAACCACGGTTTCGGCCTGCGATATTTCGCCCGATGCACTGGCAATTGCCCGGGAAAATAACCTCATTAACCAACTTGATGTTGATTTCTTTCAGGCTGATATTTTGAGCTGGAATAGCCGCAAATGGCCGCTTTTCGATGTCATTGTGAGCAATCCGCCTTATGTAACCGTTTCGGAGAAAAAACAGATGCAACGGAATGTGCTGGATTTTGAACCGCCAACCGCGCTTTTTGTTGCCGACAACAATCCGTTGCTCTATTACCGGGCAATTGCAGCTTTTGCTTCGGAGTACCTGAAAAAGGGAGGATTTCTTTTCTTCGAGATAAACGAAAAATTTGGACCTGAAACTGCAAACTTGCTTCGTGTTCAGGGATTTGCAGAAGTTCAGCTGAAAACTGATTTACAGGGAAAAAACAGGATGGTTGTTGCCCGGAATTTTTAGAAACGATAAGTTATAGTTCATGGAAAATTTGCAAAAATGAAATTACAACTGATCGGCTGATTTTATTTATATTGCCAACCATAAGAAAACAGAATCGCACCGATGAAAAAGGCCTTCATTACCCTGTTTTTGTTCCTGAATATTATGGCAATAGCCGCCCTGTTGTTCAGCTATCTTGCCATCTTTATTCCTCCTGATAAATTCTGGCCAACCGCTATTTTTGGACTTGCCTATCCGTTTCTGGCTTCGGCAAACCTACTTTTTATAGTCTTCTGGATTTTTGTGAAACCCCGCAACCTCCTGTTTTCATTGTTTGCCCTGCTGATTGGATTCGGGTTTTTGAAGCGGTATTTTCAGCTTTTTGGCGACTCGGCTGATAAGAGTGGTATAAAAGTGGTTTCGTACAATGTGATGCTTTTCGGAGGCGAGAAAGGCTCCAACCAACGGTCAAATGCCAACCGGATCATCAGTTTTCTGAACCAGCAGAATGCCGATATTATTTGTTTACAGGACGCCCAGCTGGGCAGAAACAACGCTTTTAATGCTGCCAATGCCGTTAAGGAACTCAATACTATTGAACATTACCACTTCGGGCGTGCCAGTGTAACATTTGGCGTGGTAACTTTTACCCGTTACCCGATATTGAAAATGGGCGAAATCAGGACAAAAAACTCCAATAACATGGCTATTTACACCGATGTGCTGATTGGAAAAGACACCGTCAGGATTTTCAATATTCACCTGCAATCGTATAAAATCGATCCGCGGAAATATGCTATCATCGACTCGCCGGGCATAACCGAGGAAGAAGACCTGCGTGAAATACGGGAGATAGGGGGAAAGCTGAAACGGGGGTTTCAATTCAGGGCGGGCCAGGCACGCGAAATCAGAAAATGTATTGAGGAAACTCCTTACCCGGTTATCATCTGCGGCGATTTTAACGACACCCCGGTTTCTTATGCATATCAGCTAATATTAGGCGACCGGAACGATGCTTTTGTTAAGTCGGGAAGGGGAATGGGGCGGACTTATATCGGGAAATTGCCTTCTTTCAGGATCGATAATATTTTTTACAGCGACAAATTTCAGGCTTATAATTTCAAAACTTTCTCCGATTTCAGAATGTCGGATCACTTGCCCATTTCGTGCACGCTGGTGATGAAATAGGGTCTATTTCAGGATTTGTAGTGCTGTTTGGCGATCTCTGGCTAATTGTTGGGCTAATTCAGAAATCCCGGCGAATTTTTGTTCATCCCTGATTTTCCCCAGAAACTCAAGTGTTACCAGTTTCCCGTAAATATTATTGTCGAAATCGAAAATATTCACCTCAATACTCCGGTTGTCGGCATTGTTGTTAAAAGTGGGACGGGTGCCGATGTTGAGCATTCCGTTGTATTTGCCCCCGTTTACCGATACTTTTACCGCGTAAACGCCATATCCGGGGATGATCTTGTTTTTATCCGAAGCTTCAATGTTGGCAGTTGGAAAACCCATGGTGCGCCCCAGTTGTTTGCCTTGTACCACCGTTCCATTCAGGGTGAAAGGGTATCCCAGAAACAGGTTGGCTTTCTCAATTTCGCCAGCTTGCAGGGCATCCCTGATTTTTGTTGAACTGACACTTTCTTCCCCCACTGCGAGGGCATCAAGCCGCTCGATTAAAAACTGGTGTTTTTCGGCGCATTGTTGCAGGTATTCAAATCCGCCTTCCCGGTTTTTCCCGAATTTATGATCGTACCCGATAACCAGACAATGTGTTTTCAGCTTGTTAACCAGGATTTTTTCAACAAATTCGGTGTAAGTAAGCTGCGAAAATTCACGGTTGAACGGGTAGATAATCAGGTGGTCAATACCGGATTTTTCGAGCAGGGCTATTTTTTCATCTAAAGTGGTAAGCAGGCGGAGATTGGTTTCACCGGGGGAAGTCACCAGCCGCGGATGTGTGTGAAAAGTAAATATCACGGTTTCTCCGTCGTGCTGACTGGCAAAGTTTTTCAACTGCGAAATTACTTTCTGGTGTCCCAGGTGAACCCCGTCGAAAGTACCAATGGTTACCACTGGTTTACGGACTTTGAAATCTGTTAAATCTGTAAAAACTCTCACTAATCAGCGAATTTTCAGGTTTTGTGCTTTATACACCGGCGTAAAAATAAAAAAATCACCCAAAAGCCGCATTCTTAAATTTTGTTATTTTCCCCGATTCCATAATAACTCATCCGGAAAATATTAATTTTACGCCCGCTTAAAAAAAGAAAGTATGATTTTCAGACAAATAGTTTTTGGGCTTTTTGCCATTCTTATGATTGTTTCGGGATGTAAAAAGGAAAATCATTTTACTATAAAGGGCAGGATTACCCACGCCGGGGGTGATACCATTTATCTGGACGAGTTGCAGGTTTCGACCAGCAAGCCGGTGGCAAAAACAAAACTGGAAGAAGATGGTGAGTTTGAGCTGAGCGGGAAAACTTCGATTCCCACGTTTTACCTGTTGCGGCTTTCAAACAACAACTTTATTACTTTGCTTGTCGATTCTCTCGATCAGGTGTACATTGAAGCCGATGCCGCCAATTTCAGCAAAGAATACAGTATCAAAGGGTCGTTGGGTTCGGTTCAGGTGAAAGAACTGACCGAAACACTCAACCGTACCGAATACCGTCTTGATTCGCTCAGGTCATTGATTACCCTGTCGAAAGGAAACCCTGATTACGATAAACTCCTGCAACAGTGGAACAGCGAGGCTGAAAAACTGATTAATGATCAGGATAAATATTCGGTTGATTTTGTGATGAAAAATCCATTCTCGATGGCCAGCGTTTATGCACTTTACCAGAAATATAAGGATGGAAGTTATGTAATCAAGGATTTTCAAACCATGCGAACTGCGGCTTCGGCACTCAACGCCATTTACCCTCAGTCGGCCATGGTAAAAGCATTGTATGAAAATGCCCTGCAGTTGCTGCGCCAGCAAAAAGCTGCGCAGGTTCAGCAATTGGTTTCGGAAAGCGGTATCAACAGTCCTGATATTGAATTGCCCGATGCCGGCAACCAAAAAATCACACTTTCGTCGCTGAGGGGGAAGGTGGTGCTTGTCCATTTCTGGGCTGCCGAAGACGCCGGTTCGCGGGTGTTGAACCCGCTTTTGGTGGATGCTTACGAAAAATATCATGCAAAAGGGTTTGAAATTTACCAGGTTAACCTCGGAACAAGCCGCACTGAATGGCTGAATGCCATCAAGGAAGATCAGTTGACATGGATTAACGTGGGTGATTTAAACGGGAGTGTAAAAGCACGCATGAGTTATAATGTTCAGGCGATCCCTTCCAATTATCTTTTAGATAAGGATGGATCAATTGTTTCCAAAAATCTTTCAGGACCAAACCTCGATAAAGCACTTGCTAAACTCCTGAAATAATACAGGTTTTAAAGTCGGCAATTTTTGAGTTAAAAGTTTGGCAGAAAAAAATAAAATATACTTTGTTTCCGATGTACACCTGGGTGCGCCGGCACTGAAAAATAACCATCAGCGTGAACTGCTGTTTGCAAAATGGCTCGATGATATCAGCCATGATGTTGCGGAACTGTATCTGATGGGCGATATTTTCGATTTCTGGTGGGAATATAAAAAGGTGGTCCCCCGCGGGTTCACCCGTATTATTGGCATGATTGCCAATCTGACCGATCAAGGTATCCCGGTTCATTTTTTTACCGGTAACCACGATCTCTGGGTTTTTGATTACCTGCCGCAGGAAGCAGGAGTTGTGGTCCATCGCCATGAATTGATCACAACCCTGAACGGCAAAAAGTTTTTTCTGGCGCACGGCGACGGGCTCGATGCTACCGACAAAGGTTATTTAATGCTGAAAAAAATATTCACCAGCAAACGTTTACAGTGGTTGTACTCACGGCTTCACCCCAATTTTGCTTTGCACCTGGCACACAGTTGGTCGAAAGAAAGCAGGAACGCAAAACCTTTGACCGAAAAAGAATTTAAGGTTAAAAGTGAGGGAATGTACCAGTTTGCTCAAAGCTTTCTGGAAAAAGAGCAAATAGATTATTTTATTTTTGGGCACCGTCATCAAATGGCACACGAAGACATTGGCAGCAACTCAAAATTCATCCTTTTGGGCGACTGGATCAGAAATTTTTCGTATGGTGTTTTTGATGGTGAAAAATTTGAATTGAAAAAGATAGATTTTGAAGGACATAGCAGATAATTTGCAGACAGAAATGAGAAAAGAATTGTACGCAAGAATCATAGGAACAGGAAGTTATCTTCCGCCGGTTGTGATAAAAAATGATTACTTTCTGGATCATGAGTTTTATGAACCCTCTGGCAAAAAAATTACTGATAAAACCAATGAAGAGATCATTCAGAAGTTTTATGAGATCACAAATATTGCTGAAAGAAGGTATGTGAATGAAAATCAACTCACATCTGATATTGCTGCACTGGCAGTTCAGGATGCCTGTGATTCTGCCGGAATCGACAAGGAAAGCCTCGATTTTATAATTTTGGGTCACAATTTCGGTGATATTCTGCCCGGAAATGTGCGGATGGATGCCGTTCCTTCTATTGCCAACCGGGTAAAAATGAAACTTAAAATCAACAATCCGGCCTGTTTCTGCCACGATGTAATTTCGGGTTGCCCGGGCTGGACCCAGGGAATGATTATTGCCGATGCCTATATTAAAAGCGGTTTTGCAAAACGTGGCGTGGTGGTGGGCGCCGATGTTTTATCAAGAATTTCAGACCCGCACGACCGCGACTCAATGATTTATGCCGATGGCGCCGGAGCCACGATTCTTGAAGCCGTTGAAAGCGAAGAACCTACTGGGATTCTTTGTCATGCAAGCCGTTCTGATTCTGCTCAGTATGGATCGTTACTCACGCTGGGCAGTTCCTATCATCCCGAATTTCCGGGTAACGAGTTATACATTAAAATGTCGGGGCACAAATTGTATGTGTATGCCATCAGTACCGTGCCAAAAGTGGTTAAGGAAAGTCTCGACAAAGCCGGTCTTCATCTTACCGACATCAAAAAGGTTTTCATTCACCAGGCCAACGAAAAAATGGACGAAGTAATTCTGACCAACGTTTTCAAATTGTATGGCGAAACCGGTAATGTGATGGACATCATGCCCATGAGCATCAGCAAACTCGGAAACTCTTCAACAGCAACAGTTCCCACACTGCTCGACCTCGTGGTAAAAGGCAAAATGAACGGGCACCGTGTCGAAAAAGGAGATTACATCATACTTTGTTCGGTGGGTGCCGGCATGAACATCAACTCGATTGTGTATAAGTGGTAAAACTTAAAGAACCGTTCTTTTTACACAGATTAATAGTAATTGAGTAAATGGGTTATTGGGTTTTTGAGGAAGAAAAGCACCTTCGGCCTGCTAAAATAACAGGTTAAACCAGTGAGAAATTTACCCCCAAAACTTCGGGGTACGGATTTACTCTTTACCATTTATCCGCTAAACATTTGTGTTCCTTTAAAATTGTAAATCAATGTCGTTTAGTTAAGCAAAGAAGGACATTCAATTGTAAATGGATTGCTTCGCTTCGCTCGCAATGACGAT
>JAJUGS010000138.1 GCA_029265875.1 Prolixibacteraceae bacterium | reverse complement strand
TGGGTGAAGCCGGTAACTTTCCGGCAGCCATTAAGGCCACGGCTGAATATTTCCCGAAAAAAGACCGTGCATACGCCACTTCCATTTTTAATGCCGGGGCATCCATCGGGGCACTTTTTGCACCGCTTTCTATTCCGCCGCTTGCCAGTCATTTTGGCTGGGAAATGGCTTTTATTATCATCGGGGCACTGGGTTTCCTCTGGATGGCTTTCTGGGTTTTTCTGTACGATGCCCCGGCAAAAAGCAAACGTGTGAGTGCACCTGAACTTGAATATATTGAGCAGGATAAACATGAGATAAATGAAGCAACAGGGAAAAAAGCAGAAACCGATAAAAAAATACCGTTTCTGAAAACATTTTCCTACAAACAAACCTGGGCTTTTGCTGCCGGTAAATTTATGACCGATGGCGTTTGGTGGTTTTTCCTGTTCTGGACACCTTCGTACCTGAATACCCAGTTTGGTATCAAAACTTCGGAAGGACTTGGAATGGCCCTGATTTTTACGCTGTATGCCATAGTAACCGTTCTTTCAATTCTGGGTGGAAAACTCCCAACCATCTTTATCAACCGGAGCGGGCAGAATCCCTATGCCGCCCGTATGAAGGCCATGTTGATTTTTGCTTTCTTTCCGCTGGTAGTTTTATTGGCCCAGCCGTTGGGGATGAAATTTGCCGATCTTGGCAGAAATGCAGCGTGGATTCCGGTTTTACTCATTTCTGTTGGCTGCTCGGCACACCAGGCGTGGAGCGCCAACCTGTTTTCAACCATTGGTGATATGTTCCCGAAAGGAGCAATTGCTACGGTAACCGGAATTGGCGGAATGGCAGGCGGAGTGGGTTCCATGATCCTTCAGAAAAGCGCCGGAAACCTGTTTGTATATGCCGGTGAAACTAACATGACCTTTTTCGGTTTTGTAGGAAAACCAGCCGGGTATTTTGTGATTTTCTGTATCTGTGCAGTTGCCTATCTGATTGGCTGGATAATCATGAAATCGTTGGTTCCGAAATATAAACCAATAGTTATACACGATTAAACCACTTTCGAAAATAGGATGGACAGAAGCGGGATTTTCCCGCTTTTTGTTTTTGGTGATTGACTGAAAATACAGGTTGAAAAATAATCTGCAGAAATGATCGATTTTAGCCCGATTTTTGGACCTAGTAATACCGGGAAAACATAATGTCTGAATAAACCGGCCTTCCTGAATCTTTCGCCGGATATCTGCGAAAAGCAACCACAGGCGCTTTAACAGAACAAATAAAAGCCGATAACCCAAAATAATCAGCGATTTTGGGTGGCATAGATAGAGTTCAATATCAGAAATTATTACATTGAAGTTTCAGATTTTTATACTTTAAGTCAATTGTTTCAAATTGTATTATTGAAAAGTAATTTTCTGAAAGCATGAACACACATGATAGATTGGTTTGGACGGAAGAAATGTCAATTGGAAACAACAAAATTGACAAAGATCACCAGAAACTGATAAAGATTTACAATGACCTGCTTGATCTTACTAATAAAGGATTTGACAGCAATGTGTTTTAAAGGATTTTATCGGATATGACCGATTACACCATGTATCATTTTAAGAAAGAAGAGGCATATATGGCCTCGTTTTCTTATCCTGATTTCCAAAATCACCGCAATGAGCATGTTCAGATGATTTACAAGGTGGCAATGTATAACTATGAATTGCACAACGATGGAGTTGACCCTGATGAAATTCTTGGATTTCTGAAAAACTGGTGGCTCAACCACATAAAAGTCCATGATGAAGCCTACGAAAGGTATAAAACAGAAAATCAGATTATCACTGATTATCAATAAACTTCAGTAAAAAAACGTTGGACCACTTCTAAGTTATTTTGCATTTGGGCTGAACGCTTTATATTTCGTGGTAACTTTTCAATAAATGAAAACAGATCAGGCTTTACAATTCAGGGGCAAAGCCATTTATTGAGTTTTATAAAGGGAAAAATAATCAGGCAGTTTTATTCAAATACGGTTAAAAGTCAGTTCAAAAGTTGAACCTTCATTCTCGGTACTATAAACTTTTATTGTACCCTGGTGCAAGTGCACAATCTTTTCGACTATCGACAAGCCGATTCCAAAACCACTGATAAAGCGCGAGTTTGAAGCACGGTTAAACGGTTTGAAAATATGTTGAATTTCGGCAGGCGGGATACCGATCCCCGTGTCGGAAATGAGAATCTTCAAAATTCCGGGAATCAGTTCAATCCGTATTTCAATCAGGCCTTCAGAAAATTTGCAGGCATTTTCTATCAGGTTTTTAATTGCCATTTCAAGCAAACCCGAATTTCCTTCAATCAGCAAATCTTTGTCATTTTCGGTATAATCAATCTTCGGAACAATTTTCCGGGCCGGGTATTTGGCTTTTACCGATTGAATGGCTGCAAATACCACTTCGTCGGCTCTTATCATGGTCTTGTTGAAAATATTCTCCCGGTTCATCTGCGCCAGTTCCAGTAAATTGCTGATGAGCGCGTTTATTTTATGCAAGTCATTTGCCAATCGCGAAAGGTATTTTTCATATTCTTCATTTTCCCTTGGCTTGCTCAACAGATAGTCAATTTCAGCAATCATTACCGCCAGTGGCGTGCGAAGTTCATGCGATGTATTTTTTACAAAATCGTCCTGGCTTTTAAAGGCAAGTTCAATATCGGTGAGCATTTGATTGAAGGTGATTGCCAGTTGTTCAATTTCATCTTTGCCCGAACCAGTATTAAGCCTGCTGCTTAATTTTCGTGCGTTGATATTTTTAACTTCGTTGTTAATTCTTGAAATAGGAGCGATGGCAATTCTTGAAAAAAAGAAAGAGGCAGAAATCGTCAGTCCTGAAATAACCAGAATTCCGATAACCAGGATTCTGAACAGTTCTTTCAGCGAGTTTTTCCGGTTTTCGTCGAAAGCCAAAACATAAACATTGTAATACTGATCTTTGTAAAAATGCCGGTAAATAACCCCGTCTTTGTGCGCTTCAGAAAAGTATTCCGTTATCGGTCCGTTAACCATTACGGGCAAATTATCGGGCATCAAAACATGGAGATTGTATTGGTATATTATTTCTTTCCGGGTGTTGGTAATCGCAATTTCCTCTTCTTTAAGCGATATGGTGGTTTGATGGATCTTTTGCAACAGCAATGAATCCACTTCTTCAACATTAATCAGCAAAATGGCGCTGTTTCGTGCTTTCTCCACCAGGTTTTCCCTGAATTTGCTGATCTGGATTGTAAAAAAGAAATAGTAAACCAGCACTGAGAAAATCAACAGTAACCCTAAAACTATAAAGGTGAATTGAAAGGACAATCGCGTTGTTATTTTCATGCCTGGCTTACAATTTTGTATTTAAAGTTCCTTTTCGCTGCAATAAAAACCGAACCCGAATTTTGTGTGGATGATTTTGGGCTCGAAATCTTTATCTATTTTTTTACGAAGATAATTTACATACACATCAATAATGTTGGTGCCGGTTTCGAAATCGAGGTTCCAGACCTTTTCAATGATGTACTCGCGCGAAAGTAACTTGTTTTTATGGGTCATCAGCGTTTCCATGAGTGCAAATTCCTTTTGTGTCAGCTCAATTTTTTTATCGCCCCGCCTCGCAGTTTTTGTGTCGAGGTTGAGTTCAAAATCGGCAACAACCAGTTTGTTTTCAGGCCTTTGCTTTGCACCCGATCGCTTTATAAAAACATTCACCCTTGCCAGTAATTCCCTGAAATCAAAAGGTTTCAGCACATAATCGTCGGCCCCGGCATTAAAACCGGTGAGTTTGTTGTCGGCTGTTCCAAGTGCTGTCAACATGATAATCGGCACGTTGGTGTTATTTTTCCTGATTTCGTGGCAAAGTTCATAACCATTCATCAGCGGAAGATTGATATCCAGAATAATGATATCGAAGTTGTTGTTTTCGGCCATCATTTTACCCGTATAACCATCGCCAGCCACCGACACTTCAAAACCTTCATCGGCAAACTGTTTACAAAGAATGTCTGCCAGCCTTTGCTCATCTTCAACAATCAGAATTTTTCCCTGCATATTGCCCGTTTTTTGCGTGCCTAAATTACAACACTTTCCTGTTGACTGTTCTTTTTAAGAAGATTCTAATAAATTTCTAACAATCCTTTAATCATGGAAATCAATTGATAATCCAATATTTACATTTTAAATACACACCATGGGCTGTAATTGTAAAGAATACAATATGAAAGGGTGTTTACCCATAATTTTAATTTTTATCGGACTTGTTATTTTAATGGTTTTGTTGCAGGTTTTTGTTATTCAATAATCTCCGGATTCAAAATCGTTCTTTAAAAATATGTGAGCAAATAATTCATTATTCTATATCACTTTTTTGTTGTAAAATGTTGTAATTCATTTAATCTGAAAGTGTTCCAACGTACAGCAATTTCATTTTCATTCAGCATTTTTTCTTCACGAAGGAAATTTCAGATTCAGATTTACTGTTATGAAATGAAAAGTCCCGGGCTTCATTGACCGGGACTTTTGCTTTTTAATATCACGAAACATCAAAGTTTTACGGTTGTTTTTATATCGTTGGCTTTAGCCGATTGGTAATCGATGGTGATTTCGCCTTTTCCTTCCACTAAAAACTGGTATTCAACCACACCAAAACCGGGTACGGCCAAAAACTGAATTTCGGGCTTGGACTCTTTGTAATTGACTTTATTCAGCCTGAAATCCTGAATTTTACCACCTGCCACAACTTTTCCGCCGGTCACTTTTAAAATATCGGGGGTATAAAGTTTTCGTTTAAATGCGTCGGCTGTCATCGACGAGAGACCGTTTTTGTTTTTCAACCTCACGCGAACCTGGGTCAGGTTTTTGCCGATTTCTTTCACATCGAAAACTTCCATCGAAATATCCGGCGTGTTTTCAGCCGCAAAAAACACCACCGAGGCATTGCGGTGAACCAGTTCGTTGAGCATAAAAGGCTGGGGGAGTCGGGAACTCATTTTTACCCAGCCACCAATTTCCACTTCGCCGTAAACCGGGTGGTTGAATGGTTTCCATTCGGTGTACATTTCGCCTTGCGTGAGGTAGTCGCTGAATTTCAACTGCTCACGGGTTTCTTCCGGGTTGGCACCGCGCCTTCCTTCGGTTGGTTGCTGTGCCTGTGGCTGGACAGGTTTTTCGTTTTTACCCTTGAATGTTTCTGTTTCGCGCTGAAACAATTCACCTACAAACGAGTAGATACCGAAATTGAAAAACAACTGCGAATCAGAATCGCCGTAAGTTGGATACAAATCGTAGGAGGGCTGGTAAACATAACCGGGTGTCATTCTTTCAGCATCTTTGCCAATTACATCGTAGGCAGCAATATCCGCGGGTTCCATTCTTACCGATTTTTCTGAAGGTACCCGCAGCCACATCCCGCCATTGTTATGAAACGAAAACGCGATGATGATATTCGGGCGGTTCATAATAAATTCATTCACCGCTTTGATCCCGGTCCCCGAGAACGGGTAATTACCGGCCCCGCTTTGTACATATGGCGGCATCCAGTTGTGACCGAAATTTCGGTTAGGGTCAAGATAACCTTCCGCATCTTCGTTTAATTTACCATCATTATCGTTGTCAATTCCTTCTGACCCCAGCAGTGTGTATTCACCTTTTTCGCCGGGTTTCACGCGTACCAGAATCCGCGGGTCTTCGGGGTCGGCTTTGTAATCGCCGTTCGGGTCTTTGATTCTCATTTGGGTGATACTGCCATCACCATCAAGGTCGTCGGGTGCGTCTTCATCCAGCAAACCATCGTTGTCGTCATCTTTCGGGATGCGGATGCTACGGCTCGAACTGGGCGTGTGTGCATCGGCAAAAAAATGGTAACGCCCGTCAACATTCACCACCGGAATGATATAGTGCGCGTTACGGTCAACGGCTTTCGTTACTTTGTCGTTTTCGCCATATTTGGTAAGCAGCATGTTGGCATAATACAAACAAACCTCGCCTGCCTGAATTTCGTTCCCGTGAATATTCCCATCCACATAAACTCCCGGTTTACTCAATGGTTCCCCGGTTTTTGGATTGTTGATGGTGAGCGCGTAAATATCGCGGCCTTCATCGCTTTTCCCAATCACTTCAAGTTTAGTCAAAGCCGGGAAAGCCTTGTTTAATGCTTTTAAAGCTTCATTTACTTCATCGTAATTGTAATATCGGTCGAACCGCAGTGGTACTTCAATTTTAGCTTTGGTTGCTGAAAAAGCTGCAAAAAACAGGGTCAGCAATATACCGAGTGATAATATCTTTTTCATAATTAACCAGCGATTTTAATTTGTTTTTCAGATGTGCCAAACACAGCCGATTCGATAATGGCTTTGATTTCGGGATTTTTGTCGGTCTGAATAATCCAGGTGAGTTTTTTTACCTGGTTGCCGCCTATTGCGCCCAGCGGTGTTCTTTTAATCCCTTCCAGAATTTTGATATCGCCTTCGAGTACGATCACAACCGGCGCAGGCTGGCTGTTTCGCTGTCCCATGGCAATCGGGTACGAAAGGTAGCCGGTATTTTCGACATACAATTCGAGTTTGTAAACGCCACCACCAAGTGCCGTAAGCTTTTTATCCGCAATGGAAATTTTGGGTAATTGTGTTGAAAGATGCAGCAGCCACGGAAGCTGTGTGCCCAGCAAAGAGTCAATCCTTTCGGGTTTTGGGGTCGATTCGAGATAAGGAATATACCCGCCGATTTCAACTTCGCCCAGCGTGGGATGGTTGTATTTCTGCCACGGAACAAATCCTTTGCCTTCCCATTCCTTGTCGGAGTAAGCCAGCAGTGCTTTGTCCCTTTCGCCCAGTTCGCCTTCTTTTTCTTTTTTAGGTGCATTTTTCATCATTCCGGCCATTTGTTTGGGTGTAACCCGGCCCGATTTCATCATTTCTATTATGCCATTTGCAGTAAATCGGTCAGGGGCGTTGTTGGCTTTCAGAAAAGCGTCGATTTTCTCTTCGCCCAAAGCCACAAACTCATCGGCACTCATTTTTTCAACATCATCAAGCGAAACCGCACTATCCGCTTTCTTTTCTTCTTTTACTTTCGGGACCGTAAACAGATTCATGCTGAACGAAGGAACGCCCAAATGATAGTAAGCCCACAATTCAAAAGAGCCATCTTTGTCGCCTGGTGCTTCGAGCCTGTCGGTCCCGTATTTTTTCGATTCGAGGTATTTCTTGTAATCCCCGGCCAATTTCGTGTAGAATTTCAGGTCGTCGTCCAGCGGGTTTACAGCAGCTCCCAGTCCTAACATCCCGGCTATTTGCGATGGCGTGATTTCCATTCCGGCTGGCATATTTTGCTTTACAATTTCAATCAGCTCGTCCATCGAAAATGATTGTTCCGGGTCGATATTCAGCATCCGGGCATAGCGTGCCGGAACTTTGATGTTTTGCATACTGGCGCCACCTTTTCGTCCACCTTTGGGTGCAGCTACACAAAAGTCGGAATTACCAATCGTGAAAACCATAGCAATTTCAGGGTGGGCATACATAAACTCCATCAGTTTGAAAACCTCGGGGGTTTGACCGGCCCAGAGGCCTGCTTCTTTGTTGTCGTGCGGGAAAAGATGCGGAAACCCGATTCCGGGGTTGATGCCACCTTCGCCGTCTTCGTTGTATTGTTTGTCGTTGTCGTTGTCAATGCCCTCGTCATAGATTTTGTATTCGCCTTTTTCTCCTTTCGCAGGATCGGCTTTTACCAGTATCCTCGGGTCGTTTTTCGATACCACCAGGGTTCCTTCCGGGTCTTTTACACGCATTTTTGTGATGAAACCATCGCCGTTCAAATCATCAAAACCATCTTCGTTGATGGCTTCATCAGCATCGTTGTTTAATTGAAAATCATTCACCGTCCTGCCGTAGCGCACCTTGGCAAAATAGCCTTTTGCCGCATCGGGATTGGGATTCGGGAGAATGTACCATTTCAGGTTTTCGCGGTACTTTGCCGAGTCGAGCAGCATTTTGGCCAGATAAAGGGCACCTTCGGTGGAAAGCGGGTTGTTCCCCTCGAAATTAGCACCCGTAAAAACTGCGGGAACACCTTTCAGGTTGGCCCCGATTTCGAGAATCGTCACCGGTTCTCCGCCCGGCGAATTCGTAATAGTGTGCAGTTTCACAACAGACGGGTTGGCCTGTTGCAACTGGCTTAGGATTTGCTGAACTTCGGTGTTGGTATGGTATTTACCCCCGACAGTTACAGGCTGCGCTGTTAACCGCATACCTGCCATTAGCAGTGCTGCCGTTAACATAAACAGATGCAGTTTTTTCACCATAGTTTGATTTTTGCAATTAAAGTTTATAAATAAAAAACCTGTTTTAGTTTCAATCGGTTAGATTATTGATGGTTTCCGGTACTAATTGGTTTAATCCGGGAGTCGAAAATTACAGTTTTATTTTCGGAAATTCAGCGGAAATGAACTAAAAAAACTATCGGAATTGTGTGTTGGCACCGGAGCATATTTTTTATGAATGATTCAGACATGTAACATCATAACATCATAAAATCAAAAAGGGATTGAGGTTTAATATCTGTCGCATTCCCGAACCAGTTAGCACTTTTTCCCTTCACCAACTGCTTCAAAGTTTCCATGGTAAAAATATGCGTTCCCTATTTATCATGATTCAATCATGCCAAAATCACTATTATTAGGGATTGCCGCCGAAAACAGCACATCCTACTTTTGCCCCTCAGCTATCAACTACAAAAGCTTGAATTACATGAGAAATCTATTATTATTTGTTTTGCTGGTATCATGCTCGTTTTTTTCGAAAGCTTCAGGCGAAAGTGACTGTATGATAACCGGGAATATTGTGGATATTAACAACCAACCGCTTATTTATACAACTGTGGTTTTAAATGATGTAACCTCGAATAACCTGAATGGGAGCATCACCGACGAAAACGGATTTTTCTGTTTTTCAGACCTGCAACCCGGGCGGTATGTTTTGCACGTAACCCATGTCGGATTTTCTGATTATATATCGGAACCCTTTGATTTGAAAGCCGGTGGGCAGTTTAAGCTCGAAAACATTCGACTTATGCCCCAAAATGAGCAACTCTCGGAAATAATCGTTACCGGCAAAGCCAATGTGAGTGAAGTTAAGCCCACCTACATTAAATACAAAACAGAGGCGTTGATTTCGCAGTCGGGTGGGAGTGCCGGTGATATTCTGAAAAATATGCCCTCGGTTGCAATGGGTGGGAGCCCGGGGCATAACCGCGATATCCGGTTTCGCGGACTGGGAAATGCCTACACCAAAGTATTGATTAACGGAAGGGAAACGGGACTGGAAGGAAACAACCGCGAAACCGTGCTCGACCAGATTCCTGCCAGCAGCATTGCCTATATTGAAATTCACTCGGTCCCGGGTGTCGAATACCAGTCGGAGGGAATCAACGGTATTGTAAACATTGTATTAAAAGACGATAAAAATTTTGGCACCACTGGCAGTACCGGGGTGATGAAAGGTAATTCCGACGGGTTGTCGGGAGGAATTGCCTTGTCGCATAAAACTGAAAAACTGAACCTGTTTGGCGGGTACGATTTTCAGCAACGCAATTTGCCCAAAACCAAGGAAAAAATTAAAACAACAATTAACAACGGGACAGCTACTGAAATTGAAATGAGTACAGAGGTGGAGGAAAAATGGTTTAACAACCAAACGATTCGCGCGGGGTTCGACTATAATTTGCTGCCTAAAACACGGATCGGCGCCGAATATATTTACGGTGCCCAGCTTGAGGATAAAACCAAAACCAACGACATTGCCAAATATACTGCCGATTCAAGGTTTAAATCGGCCACACAGGAAATTAAGCCGGAATATAAACCCAATAATTACCACCAGCTAATTACAGGTTTTAACCATGTTTTTGAGAAAAATCAAAAACTGAATGCAGGTTTTGGCTACTTAACATCGAAACAGGAAAAGCTGGAAAAAACAACGGTTTATAACGTTGATAACAAAGGTAAATGGTTAAGTTTTCAGCCAAAGCTGGAGAAGAAAAACGAAGACGTCAGTAAAGATGAATACAGTTGGGACGCTTCGATCAGTGATGTAAAACTGCTTTCGCACACTATAAAAGCAGGGTATTCCGGAAAATCGGAATCGAGCAGTTTCGTTTTAATCAATGATAAATTCAATTACAAAGACACATCGTGGACCAGTTCTGAAAGTGGCAAGGATAATTTCAGTGTTAAGGAAGTTACGCAAGCCCTGTTTCTCAGCGACGAATACAAATTTTCGTTTTTGCGGGTAACTGCCGGAGTACGTTACGAGTTCACGCAACTCACCTCATTTTCGGGCAGTGAAGGAAACGATGATTCGGGTAATTATGGCCTATTTTTACCCAACCTGGCCATAACTGCCAACATCGATAAAACACAATACATTACCTTAAACGGAGGCCGGCGGATTCGCCGTCCCGGTTTTAAAGATTTAAATCCTTACGAAGAGGTTGTTAGTGCCAGCCAGGTAAAAAAGGGAAACCCTGATTTGGTGCCTGAAAAAGCATGGGCATTTGAGTTGGGTTACCTGAAGAATTTTGAAAAGTTCAATGTGGGAGCTAACCTGTTTTACCGCGATATTTCGGATGTGATCCAGAAAACATTATCGGAAAACAACGAAGGAATTATTACCGAACAGCCACAAAATACGGGACATGCATGGCTTGCCGGCGCCGAGTTGATGACATCTGTGAACGTTTTTAAGTTCTGGGAAATTAACGCAAGTTATTCTGTTTTCGGATCGGAGATTACCAGCGGCGACTACCAGGGCGATGCTTTGAATGACCAATATAAATGGTCGGCGAAGGCAATTAACGATTTTAAACTGCCATTTCAAACACACCTTCAGTTTTCAGTGAATGCGGTTGGCCCGAAAATTTCGGGTACAAAGGTTGAAAATACCATCTGGTTTGCCGATTTGGGCATCGAAAAGGAATTGGTAAAAAATGGTTTTTTCATATTCAGGATGAGCGATGTGTTTGGCAGTCTGACGAAAGAAAAAACGGAATACACCGACAAGTCGGCCACAACAGAAATTGAAACAACACCGGGACAGATTTTTATGGCAGGGTTGAAATACCGGTTTTAAATGGTTTGAACAAAAATTTTAAAATACGAATGAAATGAGCATGATTTTACAAACACCCACAGTGAATAAATAAATTTTCATGCGAATTCCATCTCGTTGTAAAAGTAAATTGAAATAACATATTGATTACGAGGTTTTTAGACAGCAGATTGAAAATTTATACGAATGAAATGAGCATGATTTTACAAACACCCACAGTGAATATATAAATTTTCATGCGAATTCCATCTCGTTGTAAAAGTAAATTGAAATAGCATGTTGATTACGAAGATTTTATACAGCAGATTGAAAATTTATACGAATGAAATGAAAAACAATTTATTCAATTCGCGGAAATGGCATTATTGGATTGGGATTCTGCTCAGTCTGCCCATTTTTATAGTAGGCATTACCGGTTTTATTTTCTCTTTTCAGGATAGCTTCAAAAACAAGCCCGGAGAACCACAAATCAATACAGGCTGGCTGCCCGGATATTCTTCCGGTTCAATTCAGAAAGAATTTTCGGGTAAAAATCTGGAAATAAAATCGAGCCTGCTTTCCACCGATGGCACATTATACTTTGGAACCGGTAACGGTTTGTTTTTTCAGAAAGGCAATCAAACAGGCACTGTACCCGGATTATCAGGGATGGAAATCAGAAGTCTCGCGCAGCAATTGCAGTTTTTATTCATTGGGTCGAAAATGGGATTGTATAAAAAAGACCTTGTTTCAGGTGAGT
>JAJUGS010000137.1 GCA_029265875.1 Prolixibacteraceae bacterium | reverse complement strand
GTTCTGGGCAGCAGCTTCAGGTACTTTATCGGTTTGAACGTAAACCGTTTTTATTTTCGGAAATTCGCTTTCGATAAGTTCCCCGACCTTGGGTTTCAGAACTTTGCAAACATGGCAGGCTTCGGTGGAGAAATAAGCCAGCAATGCCGGTTCTTTCTCTTGAAGTTTCAAAAATTCTTCGTATGATTGAATTGTCTCAAACATCCTTTTCTCCTTTTAATACTGACCGGTTCCGAGCATAACAAGCGTGCAACCTTCAATAGTTTCAATTCCCCTGGATTCAAGCATCTTAACGAATTCACGATTTTCAGTACCAGGGTTGAAAATGACTCTTTTGGGATTGAGATCAAGAATGGGCCCATAATATTCAGGCTGATGCTGAGGACCCACATACATTGTTACGGTATGAATTGTCTGCTCCTCAGGAAATTCTGTCTGAATCTTAACACTCCCAACAAAACCCTCGCGTCTGGCAAGTGCCACCACTTCGTGACCATGACTCAACAACGATCTGATTGCCAGGTTTGAATAACGGGCTGGATTCGTGCTCGCCCCGATAACAAGCGTCTTTTTATTCATCTTTGAATTTTTCCAAAAGAACAACTGCATTTACTGAGATTCCTTCTTCTCTTCCTTCAAATCCCATTTTTTCAGTGGTAGTTGCTTTTACCGAAACCTGATCTTCAGCAATTCCCAACACGCTTGCCATTGTTCTTTCCATTTCAGGAATAAATGGTTTCAATTTAGGTTTCTGGGCACTGATTGTACAATCGATATTAACGATCAGATAACCCTTTGCTTTTACAAGCTGATAGCTCTTTTCAAGTAAAATTTTGCTGTCGATATTCTTAAATTCAGCTGAAGTATCGGGAAAATGAGTTCCAATATCGCCCAGTTTCAAAGCGCCCAACAAAGCATCGCAAATGGCATGAATCACAACATCTCCGTCAGAATGTGCAACAGTTCCCTTACTATGTGGAACTAAAACACCGCCCAGCCAAAGGGTTTCCCCTTCTGCCAGACGGTGCACGTCATATCCTTGCCCTATACGGAATTTCATCAGCGCTGTCTGCTAAATGCATCAATGTCAAACGACAACGTAAATCTCAGTGTATTTTCCAAAGGGTGATTACGCTGAGTTGGCAACAAATAAGAGAAGTCGAGTGAAAATACATTCATTTTTAAACCGGCACCCGCTGTAAAATATTTTCTGTTACCCTTATTTTGGTGTTCATAAAAATACCCTCCCCTGATTGAAAACTGTTTATTGTACCAGTATTCAACACCCATGGCCCAGGTAATTTCCTGCATTTCTTCTTTAAAGCCACCGGGAGCATCGGTAAACGAAACAAAAATTCCTTCAATTGGCCCGATATCAGAATTCACCCCGCCTGACCATATTACATCACCTTCACCATATTGAGTTGAGTCAGCTGGGGGTGTTGGCACTAAAAGTTTATTGGCTTCAAAAGAAAATGTAAACGCGTTGTAATCGTCGAGATTGGTAGTGTAGGCAGCACCCAACATCAGGTTGGTAGGGATGAAATCCTTGACTTCGCCATCGGTATAAGAAATTTTCGAACCAATATTCTGGATATTAATACCTGCTGATAAAAGCTGATCTTTCCGGTTGGCCCTGAATTCGTTGTACCAGTAAAAAGCCACATCGGCAGCAAAGGCATTTCCGGCATGAGTTTCAACGCCATTTACCATTTGTCCGCCCGTGAGATCGGAACGAATGTAACGCAACGATACGGCTCCTGAAAAAACTTCTGATAGTTTCCTTGAATAACCCATATCAATGGCAAATTCGTTTGGGCTCTGCTGCCCCTGGAATTCGCCAAAATCGCTGGTAAAAACGATATCGCCAAGTGAAAAATAACGCAATGAAGCAGCCACAGCCGATACATCATCGAGCTTTTTATAGCCCGAGAGATAGGCCAGGTTTATATCATCAACAAGATTGCGCAACCAGGGAGAATACGACAAGCCAACTCCCATATCGCTTTCCATAAAAACATATTTAGCCGGGTTCCAATATTGTGAACTGACATCAGGTGTTAAACCAACCCCTGCATCGCCCATACCTCCTGCTCTTGAATCAGGAGTGATTGTCAGAAAAGGTACGGCTGTTGTAATTGTGTTTGCTCCGGAAATAGTTGACTGGGAATAAGCATTTTCTGCAATTAATAGAATTACTGACCCAATAAATAAAAACCGTAATAATTTTATCATCATTTTTTCAAAAAATTGTGGCTGCAAATATACAACAATTGACTTTGCAGCAATGGTTATTGTACAAAAGAGAACGTGGCTTTGTTGTAAAAATTTTGTGAACCGTAAACTTTTATCGGGCAATTACCAACTTTCCTGACGAAGCAGTAATTTCATTGTAGCTGTTTCGCGCGGTAATCCTGTAAATGTATATTCCATTGGTTAATGCGGTGGCCGATTCACCAAAGTTCCAATAAACCGGGTTACTGTTCAACCCATCGGAACCAACTTCCGTTATAATATAATCGACTCTGGTTCCGGCCATATTAAAAATTTCGATCATCACATCCAGCTTTGCATCGGCCTGGTTATGGCTAAAACTGAAATAGGAAAACTGACTGGCCGGATTGGGCCTGTTTTGAACAGCGCTGATATAAAAACTACCGGTAACTTCAAATTCAATTTCAGTTTCTGACGAGTTGTTGGCAACATCCCAGGCTTTCAGGGTAAGTTTGTGTTTCCCGGTTTCCAGGTTTTTCAGTGGAAATGAAACCAGTCCACTGGTAAAATCATCTTTATCGGCCTGGTAGTAACTATTCAGCACAATCACATTTGAATAGTCATCATCGATAATTGCAGTAATATCGTGCCCGATCCCGGTTCCGGTTGTGTTGATTCCATTTTCATCAGAAAGATAAGCCAGCAAAACAGGATTCCGGCTGGTTTGTCCGCCATTTACAAAATCTTTTGAATCCATATAAAGACTGATATCAGGGCCATTATTGTCAGCCACAGCCTGGCCTGACAGTCCGCCAATCATAAAATCGTTAAAGGCCCCATGTGCATCATCAGTCCCATTATCAGCGTAATACATAATTTTACCCTGCCCTATTTTGTAAGAAATGTCCTTGGGAATTACAAAACTTACATTGAACTTCCCATTGGAAACACTAACAGTTCCTTTGTAAATAATATTATCGAGAACTTTATAGGAAAAGGGGGGTTCGCCATTGTTGCCGAGTGTTTTGGCGGTATTTTCCTTGTCATAAACAGTAACAGCCATTTTCCCATTGAAATTATTAATGATTGCCCCCAAATAATCGGCAATATGTCCTTCGATAGTAACTTTCTCGAGTGCTTTCAAAGTATCCGATCCAATTCCGGCGTTGTTATTGTTAATCTTCGTTGTAACTACTTTATTTTTTGGATATGAAAGTCGGAGCGCCGGATCGGCAAGTAAAGAGAAATTGCGTTTGTTGGTTGTATTTAGAGTATTGTTTTTTGCTAACCGCATTATATCTCCCATGCGGTAGCGCACACCATTTTTGTCGGCTTCAAAAACAAATTTGTAAAAACTCTGATTTAATAGAAAATTTGAGTAAGCATAAACAAGCCGCGTAGTTGAAAATAATCCGATACCTCCCCCATTGGCATTAAAAAGAACGTATTCGCCAATTGAAGTATCATCGGCATCAAAACGGCTGAATTCACAGGTGGCAGTCACAAAAATCGGTAAATTGTTTTTGTTCGACCATGAGTTAACATTGCTGATATCAAGGACGTGTTCATCGGCCATAAATCGTTCGTTGGCATGCCCGGTATAATTCAAAATTAAAACTCCGTTTTTCACTTTTCCATTAATAGCTGCAGTTACATCCGGATATTTTTCTTCGCCAGCAGTAACAATCTGCTGATATGCATCAAAATAAATCTTGTCGGTAATAAATTCGCCATGTTCTGCATTAACCATGTTCGCCAGTTTTTCGGTGTCCGACACATGTAAATTTCCATCCTCATCGTCAGCAATAAAACAAACCGAGTTTCGCCAGTTTCCGAGTGATTCAGAAGAATAATACCGTTCAATTTTGTCGACCACCAGTTCCGCCTCATAACTGGTGGTACAAGGAACCCTTCCGACACCAATATCAAGACTCCCATCGTAAACACTTTCGCCTGCATCGAGTATGGCAAAATAATCGTCGGTTACAAAAGAGCCAACCGGATCAAGCGAATTAAACGACTGATAAGTAGGTACAAAGTTTTTTGTTTCAGCCCTGATTCCCCGGTTATCAAAACTACCATCACCCAATAACATGGCATATTTGAAGCGTGTGTCCTTATCGTACAACATTTTTAGAAAGTTTCGTATTCCGGTGGCATTCCTTTCTCCTGAACTGAATTCGTTGTAAACCTGGTCGGTTGTTACAACTTCAACACTCATGCCATCGTAACTGCGATGAAAATCGGCAAGCCGGTTTGCTGAAGATAGAAAGGCGGGATGCGAAATGATAACAAACTCAGGAACACTCATGGCATGAAGATTTTGGTTGGCAACATCACCAACCAGTTCGGGTTCGCCAAAACTTCCGTCAGAGTTAAATGCAACATACTCAGCAATTACATTTCCGGTTCTCTTAAAAGTGGCTATGCCGTCCTTAACTTCCAGCGGAACTTCAAACAGGTTGAAATTATCTGTTACATCAATAATTTTTGAATTTGAAGTTGCATTTTCTATTCTGAATGCGACTATCCCATTTTCACTTAAATTTTGAACATCCCTGAAAAACAACGGAGTATTTCCGAATTTCAGTTTCCGGCAATAATTCACTTCTAAATAATCCAGCCAGGCTATGGCATTCCCATCGCTACTATTATTAATATTATCAGCATAATATTTTAAAACGATTTTGGCAGAACTGCTTTTGAGCCTGACATTAAATAATTTCTGTTCTTCGTCGGCATAAGCTGAGGTTTGGCTGGCAGTATTTACCGCAGAAAACTTAACTGAACCTGCATCGATCTGGTTAACCAGCAATTTCATTTCAGAAGAATTATAGGAACGGGCAATGCCGTTTATTTGGACAGTCACGGTTTTCGATGTGTCAATATCGGTCAGTTCAAAATCGATGTTTTTAACAGAAGAGCTTTTAAACTTTTCGCCATACCATTTTTTGCCCGATCCGAGTGGCAAAACATTTTCCAGGTCATTTTCATAAAGTTGGTATGAATTTGCTTCAGCAATTGTTACTGTTGACGGTTCAGATATTACAGGCAATTTAGTAAGTGTTTTCACCTCAGCATTGTCAGTAAGAAAAAAATACCCTTTTGATGAATAATCGTTTATTACATGCTCGAATACTCCTTTCGTTTTATTATAAGTCCACCCGATAGTTCCTGTTGCGTAAAAAAACAGGCAGTCGGAGCTATTGTTCTTATCGGTCCAGGTGCTGCACTGAACAAGGTCATCATAACTGATTTCACCCGGGTCTTCCGACAGCCTCCTGCCACCGCTTCCGAAAACACTCACTTTCGAGGGGTCGGTAAACCCCCAGGAAGCAAGCTTTGAGTAGGGAATTTTGTAAACTCCTTTCTGCGAAACACTGATTTTCACCCACTTGCCCTGCCGGAGTACCGAATTTGTTTTCCAATCAAATGTTTTTTGGGCTGATTTTACCAAACTTTCGTTACCTGTAATTCGCTTTAAATCAAAGCTGATTAATTTGAAATATTTACTGCCGGTTTTTTTGATGGTCGATACCTTTAAAAAGGTTTTACTCTTCTCTCTTGATACCGAATTTTCTGTAGAAACCTGAAAATCATCTCCGATTTTTTCTAACCCGGGAAAATTCCCGGGTAGCTGAATCTCTTCAAATTGAGGGTTTTCAATTACAAAGCGGAAATTTCCGGCATTAACATTTTCATAAATTCTGTAGTAAACCGGAACCAATGACCTATCGACCGGGTAGGCAGCCTGATCAAAAGTCAACATCCCGCTATATTGAATATCTCCTTCATTGACAGTAATATTACGCCATTCTATTACAATTTTCTCCCGCCAGGTGTCACTGCCTGTAAAACCCGAGATAAGAACAAAAATCAGGAGTAAGTTTTTTTTCATAACCAGTTAATCGGATAACAGAAAATTAACGCCTAATATAAATATTTATTGCAGGATTAAAAGTGATGAACAAATTGTTCAAAAACCTGAGAAACCTTGTCACATGAGCAAATAATGAACTTCTGATATTTTTTTTTATATCTGTAAAACAATAAGAATTGAACAATTTAGTTATTATATTTGTGACGTTCTGAAAAAGTTAATTTGAAAATGAAAATAATGAAGTTAAAAACTTTGTTTATAATACTTTTAGCTGCTTCCATATCAGGCTGCAGCTTATTCAGTAAAAAGGGAGGTGGTACTTCAAGGACTACCGGATGGAAATACAATTCAGAAGAAAACGGGAATATCCCTTATAAATCAGGATATGAGCAGGAAGCAGGCCCTGGGCTTGTATTTATACAGGGTGGCACGTTTACCATGGGGCGCGTGGAAGAAGATGTCATGTACCATTGGGATAATTCTCCCCGCAGGGTAACAGTCGCCTCGTTTTATATGGATGAAACTGAAGTTTCAAACCAGGATTACAGGGAATATGTCCACTGGCTGGGAAGAGTTTATCCCGGAGACAAGAAAAAAATTGATTCATCGCTCCCTGATACGACACTCTGGAGAAGTGAACTGGCTTATAATGAACCTTATGTTGAGAATTATTTCAGACACCCGGCATACAGCGATTATCCCGTTGTAGGTGTTTCGTGGGAACAGGCAAATGAATACTGTGCATGGAGAACTGACCGGGTAAACGAACAGATATTAATCGACAAAGGAATTCTGGCATATGATAATACTCAATCCGGTCAAAATATTTATACCACAAAAACTTATGCTACTGGACTATATACCGGTACCGATGGTAAAAAACCTTTGGAAAATCCGGATGGCACTACAAAAAGAGTTCGCTGGGAAGATGGGATCATGTTGCCAAGCTACCGATTGCCAACCGAAGCAGAATGGGAATATGCCGCTTATGGTCTGATTGGGAATATGGATGGAGAACTGCTTACCGACAGAAGGCTTTATCCGTGGAATGGTGCTTATTTAAGGACAGACTCTAAAAAATCTAAGGGTGAAATGAAAGCAAACTTCGTTCGCGGACGAGGAGATATGATGGGGGTTGCCGGGGCGCTTAATGATAACGCCGACATTACAGCACCTGTATTCTCTTATGAACCCAACGATTTCGGCTTATATTGCATGGCAGGTAATGTTAATGAGTGGGTTGCTGATGTTTACCGCCCACTAACTTTTAATGATGTAGATGAGTTTAACCCTTTCAGAGGAAATGTTATCACGGAATATAGAAGAGACGCCAATGGTAATCTGATGAAAGATCAATATGGCCGCCTGGCTGTTGACACCATTGCCGGGATGGATTACAGGAACTTTAAAGATGGTGATCCAAATTCACAGATTGTTGAATCGGGTAACTGGAATGCCATTAAAAACAATAAAACCTCTGATATGTATGTTCAGGACAATTCACCCGGCGCTTTTTCTTCATTGATTACTGATGAAGTCAGGGTTTATAAAGGAGGTTCATGGAAAGACCGTCCCTATTGGCTCGTTCCCGGCACCCGCAGGTACCTTGAACAAAAAAAGGCACAGGATGATTTAGGTTTCCGTTGTGCAATGACCCGTGTTGGTTCTCCCGAAGGATTTTAAATTCAAAATAAAATAATTGATAAGAAAGCCTCATGTGTCAGAATATGAGGCTTTTTTATTTCAAAAACCTTAAAAAATGAACAATATAGAAACCATTTATAAGATTTACAAGTCATATCCAAATGTTTCAACCGATAGCCGGAATATTAACCCTGACAGTATATTTTTTGCATTAAAAGGCGAGAATTTCAATGGGAATAAATTTGCAGCCGATGCTCTTGAGAAAGGCGCAATTTGTGCTGTAATTGACGAAAAAGAGTTTGAAATACCGGGCAAGACAATTCTTGTTGATGATGTTTTACAAACGCTCAAAGAATTGGCGAATTATCACCGGAAAATGCTCGCATTACCCATTCTGGCAATTACCGGAACAAATGGGAAAACCACAACAAAAGAACTCATTGCAGCCGTTTTATCGAAACGATATAAAGTAAGTTTTACGCAGGGAAATCTGAATAACCACATTGGAGTTCCGTTAACACTCTTAAAAATGGATAAGACCACTGAAATCGGGGTAGTGGAAATGGGTGCCAACCATCCCGGAGATATTGATGATTTGTGTAAGATTGCAGAACCTGATTTTGGGATAATCACTAACATTGGAAAAGCTCATCTTGAAGGTTTCGGTTCATTCCAGGGTGTCATTAATACTAAAATGGAACTTTACCGGTATATAAAAGCCAAAAACGGCACAATATTTTATAACCTCGATAATCCCTTATTAGCAGAACTTACCCAGGAAATCCCGAACAAAATAAGTTATGGTGAAAAGAATGCCGATTTCAGGGCTGAACTTGTAACATCACCGCCATATGTACACCTGAAAGCCTGGTTTCCCAAAGGTGTGTTATATCTGAACACACAACTTACGGGCGATTATAATTATGAAAATATTCTGGCAGCAGCCTGTATCGGCAACTATTTCAAGGTTGATCCACTTGATATTCAGAATGCTCTGAAAGAATATACCCCAAAAAATAATCGTTCTCAACTGATTGTAAGGAATAATCTCAGGATTACCATGGATGCCTACAATGCAAATCCCACCAGTATGCAGGCTTCAATAAAAAGTTTTATAAATAACAACCAAGGTTCTTTTCACCTGATTTTGGGCGACATGCTCGAATTAGGTGAGTATTCAGACGAAGAACACAAGGCAATATTAAAGTTACTCAATGATTTGGGAATTGTAAATGTTTATACTGTGGGGAAACAATTTGGCAAATTTGCGCCAGGGTTTGGATTCAAATCTTTTGACAACGTTGATTTCCTGTGCGAAACCCTTCAGAAAAACCCCATTCAAAATGGCAATGTTTTAATAAAAGGTTCGCGCGGAATTCAACTCGAGAAAACCTTGAATTTTCTTTAATTCAAAACCGGTTTTTCAACTTTCAGCACATCAGCAATTGCCCGCTCAAATGTTTGCTTTGGGAGTGCTCCCATTGCCATTTGAGGCTGACCTTCTTTCGGTACGAAAAGAAGAGAAGGAATGCTCTGTATTCCAAAAATGCCGGCGAGTTCCTGTTCATCTTCTGTATTCACTTTATAAATTACAATACTGTCGCCATATTCTTTCTGTAATTCTTCAAGAACAGGGGCAACCATTTTACATGGGCCACACCAGTTTGCATAAAAATCAATCAGACAAGGTTTGCTGCCTTCATATTTCCATTCTTTGTTTACCTCAAAATTGAAAACCTTTTCTTTAAATGTTTCAAGTGTTAAATGTTCCAACATATCGCTTAATTTTAAATTTATAATCATATTTAATTATCTACATATTTCGATGCAAATATAATACCCTTTTGGTAATAAAACCATTTTTTGCAGGAATCGACGAAATAATTGTAATTTTGTCATGAATTTTAACAGTTGTGTCATGAATTTGATGCAACTGAATTTTTATCTGGCAGAAAATGAATAAAAAACTGAATCACAAAATATTTCAGGTTATTACAGAAGTCGCTGATGAAATGAAGCTCGAAACCTATGTTATCGGGGGTTTTGTCCGCGATATTTTTTTACACCGGCCCTCAAAAGACATTGATATTGTTACCGTTGGAAACGGCATTGAACTCGCACAAAAAGTCTCAGAACGATTGAAAAACAAACCTCAGGTTCATGTTTTCAAAAATTTTGGAACAGCCATGCTGAAATACAAAGATCTTGAAATTGAATTTGTGGGTGCCCGGAAAGAATCATACCAGTCAGATTCCCGTAAACCAACGGTGGAATCAGGGACTATTGAAGACGATCAAAACCGCAGGGATTTTACCATCAACGCGCTGGCCCTGGGTTTAAATGCACATAATTTTGGGGTTCTTGTCGACCCTTTTAATGGGATTAAAGATCTGGAAAACAAGATTATCCGCACTCCACTTGACCCGGATATTACATTCTCTGACGATCCGCTTCGTATTATGCGGGCAATCCGTTTTTCAACACAACTGGGTTTTGAAATTCATGACCAAACACTCCGGTCGATTGCAAAAAACAAGGATCGGATTAAAATTGTCTCTGGCGAGAGAATCATCGAAGAAATCAATAAAATTATTCTCTCCGAAAAACCTTCCGTTGGATTTAAACTGATGGAAGAAACAGGGCTTCTTGCAATTATTTTTCCGGAGTTACAAAAAATGAAAGGTGTTGACCGTGTGGGAGGAATCGGGCACAAAGACAACTTTTATCACACGCTTGAAGTTCTTGACAGAATTGCTCCTTTCACCGATAACCTGTGGTTGCGCTGGTCTGCAATACTGCACGACATTGCCAAGCCGGTTACAAAAAAATATGTCGAAGGCCAGGGCTGGACATTCCATTCACACAATTTCATCGGGGCCAAAATGATACCCGAGATTTTTAAAAGGATGAAATTACCACTCAACGAGAAAATGAAATTTGTGCAGAAAATGGTGCAATTACACATGCGACCGATTGTGCTTTCTGAAGACGTGGTAACAGACTCCGCCGTGCGCAGGTTGTTGTTCGAAGCCGGTGACGACATCGATGATTTGATGACACTTTGTGAAGCAGACATCACCTCGAAAAATACGGAAAAGGTAAACCGTTACATGAGAAATTTCATGCTGGTTAGAGAGAAACTGAAAGAAATTGAGGAAAAAGATGCCATCAGGAACTTTGAACCACCGATTAAAGGGGAGTTAATTATGGAAATTTTCGGGTTAACACCTTGCCGTGAAGTTGGATTAATAAAAGATGCCATTAAAGATGCCATACTTGACGGGATCATCAGAAATGATTATGATGAAGCATATTCGTTAATGATGCAAAAAGCCAGCGAACTGGGCCTGACTCCTAAAACTATTCAATGACAGTGAGATTTAGCATTACCGGCAAATGATCGCTGAACCCACCCTGGTATTGAAAGCCATTGTAAGTTCTGAAAGGCTTTTTACCACCGAATTTTTTATCATCTTCCTGCAAAAATGGCAGGTTTACTATCGTGGCGTCTGATTGTTTTGTATGCAAATTGTTCGTTGGTAATAGCAATGCACCCGAAACCATAATCTGATCAAAAACATACCACTGTGACTGGAATTTTAAAGTTCCGAGATGGGGTTTCTCCCAGCTTGCCGACAAATTATACAACCGCTCATTTTCGATCATTTCGCCAGGCATTTCAGCTTGCAAAACAGAGGTGATTGCTCCATCAGAAGGGTTTTCATTAAAATCTCCGAGAATGATTATTTTTGGATCAGCCAACAAGCTGAAAAGCCCGTCAATTTTGTCTTTTAACAAAGAAGCGGCAGCAACGCGAAGTTCACGCGTTTCAAGCACTCCCGAATATCGCGACGGCCAGTGATTCCCGAAAATATGCAAGGTATCGGTTCTGTTGACAACACCCGTTACATAAAGTATTTCGCGTGTTGCAACTTTTTCCTTCTTAAATTCCAATGGATAATATTTGTAATCAAGCGGATAAAAACGCTCGCTGTTATAAATCATTGCCACATCAATTCCCCGGTGATCCGGCGAATCTTTATGGATGACTTTATAAGGTGTTTTCTTCAGAGGTGTATCGGTTAATAACTTATCAATTACATACCTGTTTTC
>JAJUGS010000189.1 GCA_029265875.1 Prolixibacteraceae bacterium | reverse complement strand
GGGCGACCCTTGTAACTTGCTGTAAAAGTGTATTTTACAAGGGTGCTAAAAAATGATGGTGTCATTTTTAGTGTCGTTTTCTCGATGTTTCCTTTTTTTGCCAGTAACACCCGGTTTTTCTTTACTTTATTGGCACGGTTTCCTGTGAATTTAAAAACAAACAGTCAGGATGAATTGTGAGCACGGTTTCCTGTGAATTTCACATGGTATTTAATTCCCGGATGCAAAGAAAAACAAAGATGTTAAAAGATATGTAAAGATTTGAATATCAGATAGTTAAAAGGTGTTAATAATGTTAATAAAATCGGTTGACATTCAAAGAAAGGTTTATAATTGCATGAAAAATGAAGCCTTTTTTATGTCAATATCAATTAACGGAATTATTAACAGCTTAAAAAAATTGAAGTTATGGAAAATCAAACCAATGAAAGGACATTGTTCCAGGTAGCGACCGGAACCGAATTGAGCAACAGTGTTGGAATGGCATTTAATGAACTGATTTGTTCTGCTAAATTTACAGAACTGGAAAGAAAAGACCGGGAAAGAATTTTGTTTCACCTGGAGTTACTCAGGGATTTTCTGAACAACAAAAACTGATGCAAGGCATTGAATAACAGCAGAAAATTTGTATTATTGTGTTACCGTTCTAACCGATTTTTACAAAGTGAAAATCTTGTTTATATCAGGGTTTTTAATTAAAGGGTAAAGTGTAGTCTTTCACCCTTTTTTTATGAAAAAAAAATGAGAGTTGGCACAAATGTTGGCACAAACTCTCATAATTAATTGATAATCAGTTGCTTTTGTGGAGCTGGCGGGATTCGAACCCGCGTCCAAACGAGGAAGCAACAAGCTTTCTACATGCTTATCCCCAGACTTGGTTTTCGAATAAACACCGGATCAGGGCCACCCATGTTTACCTTATCTCTTTTATCTCGTTAAAGCGCCAGAGCCTCGCTTAAACCAGCCCCGATTTACTTGCACCGCCTGATCGGGCCGCTTCGTGGCAACAGCACCCGGGCGATGTCTCGTTCCAAAACCTTGTTTCGGAATTAAGGTAACTTACTTGATTCGGTTACGCAGCAAGAGCGTAATTATTTTCGCCAATTATTGTTTTGGTCATTATTTTAAGGTCAACAACCCAAACCTGCATGCTTACCTGCCTCTTCTACCCGCTGTCAAAACCAGTCAGCCCCTTTAAAAGGCTCTGCAAAAATATAAAATTTACGGTGAAATAGTCCGTGCAAAAAATAAATCCCGGAAAACTTCCGGGATTTTAAATAATCCGATATGCAGGGATTTTATTTAAACCACTTTTTCAATGCTGCAATATTCATTTCATTTTCAATGCTTTTTGCCTGTGGCGTGTAAAGATATTCAAGCTCTTTTGCATAATGCTCGTTTATTTTTCCGCGCACCATTTTCATTTGGGCATTGAGCATTTTGTTTTCAGGCGAAAAAGCTTCTGGCAAAACAGCAACTGTGGCCGGAAGCCATCTTTCGGGGAACATTCCTTCGTGTTTTCCTCCTTTTTTAAACTGGTTGATGTCGTTCTGAATCATTTTCAATGCCTCAGAAATTGCCGTTTCGCTCCCTTTTTCAATTCCTTTTGTTTTCAATTCGCGATTAATCGCTTCAATGTCAGGAACAATCATTCCAACTGTATAGGGATTTTGATTGTTGTGCAACATTACCTGCTGAATGGTGGGGCAGAGTTCAATCATCGATTCTTCAATTCCTTCGGGGCTGTATTTTTCACCATCGTTACCAATCAGCAAACTTTTAAACCGGCCTAAAACAACCAGGAAGCCGTCTTTGTCCATAAAACCCATGTCGCCGGTGTGCAGCCATCCGTCTTTAATGGTTTCGGCAGTAGCAGTGGGGTTGTTCCAATAGCCCAGCATTACATTGTCGCCTTTAATGCAAATTTCACCTTTATCTCCCTGTTTCAGTTCGTTGCCATCGGCATCTAAAATTTTAAGTTCCATATTTTTGACCGGTTTTCCCGATGAGCCAAACTTTGTACAATGGGGCACATTTGATGAAATTACGGGTGATGCTTCCGTGAGGCCATAGCCCTGGCAAATAGGCATCCCGATTGCATAAAAGAAACGCTGTAATTCAACATCAAGCAAGGCGCCACCACCTATAAAAAACTGCAGGTTGCCACCGAACCCTTCCCTGATTTTACTGAAGAGAACCTTGTCGAATATTGTTACCAAAGGTTTTAGCAAAAACCTGAATCCTTTGCCTTTATCGTAACCTGTGCCATTGTATTTGTAGGCTACTTTCAAGGCAAATTCAAAAAGTTTGTAGGTTGTTTCACCTTTGGCTTTTATGCCGGCTTCGATGTTTTTTCTGAAGGCTTTTGAATAAGCCGGGACGCTCATCATCAGTGTCGGCTTGATTTCCTTGATATTTTTCGGAATATTTTTCAATGTTTCAAGCGGGGTATTCCCCACTTCAACCGATGCCACACTGGCTCCTTTGTACATAAATACATACAGGCAGGTGGTGTGTGCAAAAGCGTGGTCCCAGGGTAAAATGGCAAGTGTGGTCCATTCTGTCTGTAAATCGAGAAGTCCGTTTGATTGGACCACATTTGCCGCATAATTTAATTGGGTCAGCATAATCCCTTTCGGATCAGCCGTTGTTCCTGAAGTATAGGAAATATTCACCACATCGTTGGGCTGAATATTTTTCCAGATTGCATCAAATTTTTCAGCTTCGGTTTTTCTCAGTTCTTTTCCTTTTTCAATGAGGTTGCTGTAGATCAAATCCTGTGACCCTGGATTTTCTTTTCCATCGAGATAAACAACATATTGCAAATCGGGCAGGTCGTTTCTGATTTCCTCGATTTTTGCAGCCTGTTGTTTTGAAACAAAAATCATTTTTGTGCCACTGTGTTTCAGTCTGAAAGCCAATTCATTGGTCTCGAGCCTTACCGAAAGCGGAACGTTAATGCCTCCTGCATAAATCATTCCCAGTTCGCTGATAATCCAGTCATTACGGCCGTCGGACAACAAAGCCGCCCGTTCGCCTTTTTCAAACCCGATATCGACCAGACCTGCAGCCAGGTTTAATACTTTTTCGCGGGTTTCTTTGTAAGTGGTCCCTTCATATTTGCCGTTTCTCTTTTCCCAGAGGTAAACATTATCAGGATAATTAATGACTGCTTTTTCAAAAAGTTCGATAATCGTCTTCATAATTTGATCTGATTTAGATAATCTAAAAATAGAAAAAAAAGATAAAAACAAAATTGGCAGAAATGAACATAAAAAGGCCCTCAAACGGGCCTCTCTTTATTCTGAAATAAATTTGTAAACAGTTTTTTGATAGTACATATCCCCCGGATGAAGCAGGGTAGAGGGGAAGCCGGGCTGGTTCACCGAATCGGGATAATGTTGTGTCTCGAGCGCAATTCCCGAGAATCGCCCGAATTTTTTCTCACCCTCAATGATTAATTCGGGGTTCCAGTAGCCTGTGTAAACCTGCATACCGGGCTGGGTGGTGTAAACTTCCACCTTACGGCCACTATTGTTTTCTTTCAGCCAGCCGATAAACTTCAGTTCACCGGTTTCGTTCCCCAACACATAATTGTCATCATACCCCATTGGCATTTTATCGATGGCGTGGTTGATTTTCCTTGGCTTTGTGAAATCAAAAGGAGTACCTTTTACCTCCACAATTTTACCGGTGGGTATCTGTTCCACCATTTCAGTAATTTGTGTGGCATTCAGAAAAAGTTCGTGGTTCATGATATCTTCTTTGCCCCCGGTGAGGTTGAAATAACTGTGATTAGTCAGGTTAACCACGGTGGTTTTGTCGGTTTCGGCATAATATTCTATTCCCAGTTCGTTTTTTTCGTTTAATGAATAGACGCAGGTAACATGGAGGTTTCCCGGGTAATTTTCTTCACCATCGGGGCTGAGATACGAAAGTTTCAGTCCCACTTCGTTTTCAGTTTGAAAAGTTTCGGCCCCGAAAAGCCGCCGGTCGAATCCTATTTTGCCACCGTGCAGGTGATTGGGGCCATTATTGATTGCCAACTGGTAAGTTTTCCCGTCAATTACCAGATTGCCTTTTGCAATCCGGTTGCCAAACCGGCCAATTATTGCACCGAAATAGGGATAACTACCGAGATATTCGTTGCTTAAATAATTGTCGAGATTCTTAAAACCACAAACAATATTTTCCATTTCACCAATTTTGTCGGGCATTTCAATACCGGTAATGATAGCGCCGTAGTTGGTGATTTTTACAGAAATATGGTTGTTTGATAAGGTAAAAACCTGAACTTCAGTTCCATCGGGCATTACCCCGAAAAGTTGTTTTTCTATTTTCATTTTAGTATAAAATATAAGTTGATTAATTTTCAAAAGTGCAAAAAAATGTAATACCAAACTGGTAGGTACCGGTAGTGTTTTAAAACATGAACAACATTTCAATATATTCTTATTTTTGCAGTTCATCAAACCTGAAGAATGGCTAAACGAATCATTAAAATAGATCCGAAATCTGCTTTGCCCAAATACCGGCAAATCATCAACTCGGTATTACAAGCCATTGAAAAGAAAACACTTAAAAAAGGCGACCAGATTCCATCCATTAATCAGATTTGTGCTGAATTTAACCTGAGCCGCGATACCGTGATGCTCGCTTTCAGCGAATTAAAATCGAAAAAAGTATTGTACAGCCAGCCCGGGAAAGGCTATTATATTCTTACAACTGAGTTTCAGCCTGAAGAGAATATTTTTGTTTTGTTCGATGAACTGAATGCTTTTAAGGAAGATTTGTATAATTCGCTGATCAGCAACCTGAAAGGAAAAGCAAACATAGATATCTATTTTCATCATTTTAATTATAAAGTTTTCAAGAACCTCATTACCGAAAGTGTGGGGCATTTTACTTCCTATGTGATCATGCCGGCTACTTTTGAAAACAGCAGTATCCTGCTTTCAAAAATTCCGCGTGAAAAAGTTTTTATTCTCGACCGGATGAAAGCTGACCTGAAAGCATATCCGGTAGTTTACCAGGATTTTGAGAACGACTTTTTTGATGCTTTAACACAAGGCGCCGAACTTCTGAGAAAATACAGAAAACTTATATTTGTTAACCAGGGCGGGAAAGAACCTTACGAACGGGTGAGAGGGTTTGAACGATTTTGCAATCTGAACGGATTTGAACATCAGGTAATTAAATCGATTGACGGGATCAGGCCGGAACTGTATGAGGCATACTTTCTGACATCAGACCGGGATATGGTTGAAATGGTGAAAACGGCTAAAAAATATAATTATAAAATTGGTAAAAAGTTCGGCATAGTTTCGTTTAACGATACAATGCTGAAAGAAGTGGTGGCTGGCGGAATCACCACCATTTCGACTGATTTTGCGGAAATGGGAAAAACTCTGGCCGATATGGTCATAAACCGGAAAAATATACAGGTCAGGAATCCCTCTAAATTAATAATTAGACATAGTCTATAATACAAGTAATCATAAACAAACATTATATAAACAAATTATTATGACAAAAATTAAAGTTTTGAACGAGAAAATCAATGGCGGACAAAATCTTTTGTTTCAGGAATTATACGGAAACAACGCCGCTGTTTTAAAAGAACAAGCCGAAAGATATGCAGGCCTGATGAACGAGTTTGAAAAAATTTACGGAACCGACGATGTTTCATTATTTAGTTCGCCTGGTCGTACTGAAATTGGTGGAAACCACACCGACCACAACTTTGGCCGGGTTTTGGCAGGCGCTGTAAACCTTGATAATATTGCAGTTGCGGCAGCTAACGGAACAGAAGTAATCCGTATTAAATCGGCTGGTTATCCGGAATTTAAGGTTGACCTTTCTGATCTTCGCATCGACCCAGCCAAGTTTTACACATCCGAGTCGCTGGTGAAGGGTATTTGTGCCCGCATGAAAGAAAAAGGATATAATATCGGTGGTTTCGACGCCTGCATCGAAGGCCGTGTCCCGAAAGGTTCGGGTTTGAGTTCATCGGCTTCATTTGAAGTACTGATGGGTACGATTCTTAATTCGTTGTTTAACGACGGAAAAATGTCGGCGGTTGAAAATGCCATCATCGGGCAATGGTCTGAAAATAACTATTTTGGCAAGCCTTGTGGTTTAATGGACCAGACAGCCTGTTCTGTTGGAGGTTTGATTACCATCGATTTTAAAGACCCGGCCAACCCGGTTGTAAAAGAAGTTGATTTCGATTTTGTATCGACCGGTTTTTCACTTGTTATTACTGATGTCGGCGGTGGCCACGATGATCCGGCTTCTCAGGCTGAATATGCTTCGCTTCCCACCGAAATGAAAGCAGTGGCTGCCGAACTGGGTGCCAAAGTTTTACGCGAAGTTACCCTGGAGCAGATTGTAGAAAAAATACCCGAAATCCGCAAAAAAACCGGTGACAGGGCATTGCTCCGCGCCTACCATTTCCAGGGTGATAACCAACGGGTGGTTGAACAGGTGGCTGCTCTTGAAAACAATGATTTTCAGACTTTCCTGAAACTTGTTGTTGAATCGGGTTACAGTTCATACATGTACAATCAGAATATTTTCGACGTTGTTCACAAAGATGAACAGGTTGTATCGCTGGCACTGGCCCTCAGCGAAATGATTCTGAAAGGCAGCGGTGCATGGCGCGTTCACGGAGGTGGTTTCGGGGGCACAATCCAGGCGTTTGTCCCTCAGCATAAACTCGATGATTATGTAAAAACGCTGGAACATGTTTATGGAAAGAATTCATGTCATAAACTGTTTATCCGATCAAAAGGATCAATAAAACTTGAGTTGTAAAAATATTCAAATTGATTACCATTTCGGACCGGAAATCAGAGCGGGTTATGACAATTTTCGGAAGTTTTTAAACGATGATTATGAAAAGCAATTTTCGAAACAATATTTTTTTACTTTTACGTTCATAAGCCAGAAATAAACCGGTTCTGTAAAAATCAAAAATGACTGAATTAGCAATTATAAAAATTATTAAAATCTAATTATTATGAATCAGAAAAAGAGTTATGCGTTGCCAATTGCAATGATGATCCTGCTTTTTGGCATGATCTCGTTTGTGACAAATCTGGCTGCACCCATGGGAATTGTATTAAAAAGCCAGTTTGGAGTATCCAACTTTGAAGGTTTGCTGGGTAATGCAGCAAACTTTATTGCTTATGCTGTTATGGGAATTCCAAGTGGAATTTTACTGCAAAGGATTGGATATAAGAAAACGGCTTTGATTGCCATTGCAGTAGGTTTTCTTGGCGTTGGCATACAATACCTGTCAGGTTATGCAGGTCAGGGGTCAGCTTTTGCTGTTTACCTGGTTGGTGCTTTTGTTGCAGGTTTCTCAATGTGTTTATTGAATACGGTTGTCAATCCGATGTTGAATACGCTGGGAGGCGGAGGAAATAAAGGAAACCAGCTGATCCAGGTTGGAGGTTCATTCAACTCAGTAATGGCCACACTAACTCCAATGATTGTTGGTATATTAATTGGTGATGCTTCAAAAGCCCGGATTACCGATATTTTCCCGTTTATGTATGCTGCATTGGCAGTTTTTGCCATTGTTTTTGTAATCATGTACATGGTTAGTATTCCTGAACCACACGCTGAACAATCTTCAGAACCACTTGGCAGTTTAATGTCGGGTGCATTGAAATTCCGCCATTTTGTTTTAGGAGCAATCGGGATTTTTGTCTATGTGGGAGTTGAAGTGGGGACCCCCGGTGTTTTGAATCTTTTCCTCGTTGACCCGAATTTACCCAATCCGTTAAATACCACAACAGCCGGATTTGTTGCCGGTACATATTGGTTCCTGATGTTAATCGGACGTTTGGTGGGAGCATCAATCGGAGGTAAAGTATCGAGCCGGATAATGCTTACTGTAACATCGGCAGTTGGTGCTATATTGGTTCTTCTGGCCATATTTTCTCCTGCCACCACGCAGGTATCGCTGCCTGTTTTAAAAAGTGTTGATGGTGTTACATCCTTCGGATTATTAAGCGTGCCGATTAATGCTGCTTTTCTCGTATTGGTAGGTCTTTGTACCTCAATTATGTGGGGAGGCATATTTAATCTTGCCGTTGAAGGCCTGGGTAAATATCTGGCTGCCGCCTCTGGTTTATTCATGGTATTGGTATGTGGCGGTGGAATTCTCCCCGC
>JAJUGS010000191.1 GCA_029265875.1 Prolixibacteraceae bacterium | reverse complement strand
GGAATGTGGGTACTCCCGGATTCGAGGGTTCGTTTGATTTCTTTGAAGAATGGGGTGAAAAGGATTTGGCGGATATGGTAAAACGCGACAGGAATCATGTCTCGGTTTTTGCCTGGAGCATCGGGAACGAGGTTGATTATCCGAATGACCCATATTCTCATCCGGTGCTGGATGGCGGCGGGGAAACCGGTTTTACACAACCCATTTTCGGAGGTTATAAAAAAGATGCTCCCGATGCCATGCGTTTGGGCGCTATTGCAGAACGACTGGCAAAAGTGGTGAGAACCTGGGATAAATCGCGGCCTGTTACTGCCGGGTTGGCAGGTGTGGCCATGTCGAACCAAACCGGGTACCCGTTTGCACTCGATATTGCCGGTTACAATTACACCGAAAGTTTATACGACAGCGACCATGCGAAATACCCGGAAAGGGTAATTTACGGGAGCGAAAACCGGCATGATTTGGAAGCCTGGAACGCAGTTACATCCCGCGGCTTTATTTTCGGGCAATTCCTCTGGACCGGGATTGATTACCTGGGTGAGTCGGGCAGTTGGCCATCGCGCGGATTCTATTCCGGGCTGATAGATTTTGGTGGTTTTATCAAACCCCGTGGCTATTTCCGGCAGTCGCTCTGGTCAGATAAACCGATGGCTTATCTGGGGACTTATCCAATTTCTCTACAAGGCAGAAACCGGTTGTCGATGGATGCCTGGCCAATCTGGAATTATGAGCAGGGACAAATGGTTCGTGTAGTTTGTTATACCAACGCCGCTCAGGCAGAACTATATTTAAACGGCAAAGTTGTGGGTGATAAGAAACCCTATGATGCAAAAACCGGAATTATTTTCTGGGATATTCCCTACGAAGCCGGGAAACTGGAAGTAATCGGCTACGACAAAAACAACACAGAAATCACACGGAATGCGATTCAGACTTCAGGTCGTCCGCACACCATAAAAATTATTTCAGAAGAAAATAAAGTCAAAAGCGGTGATGTTGCCCAGGTGGTTATCCAGGTGGTTGACGAAAAAGGGATTCCGGTACTGCTTTCGGATGATGAGGTTACCTGCCGGATTGAGGGCGGTGGTCAGTTGCTTGGGCTCGAAGCCAGCAATAATTCAGACATGACGGATTACACCGACAACCAGCACCGTGTTTTTCATGGACGGATGATTGCCTATATCAAAGCCGGAAAAGAAAAAGGTGCCATGCAGGTAAAATTCACGGCAAACTGGCTGCAACCGGCAGAAATACAGATTGAAGTGCAGTAAAAAAGTCAACTTTTAGAGGTTGTTCCGACTGTTTTTTTTATCAAGTTGCCTCAATAAATATAAGATTAAAGGCTAAAGCCGATAATTTTTAAATCAGTTTTTACTCCCGGCTTAAGCCGGGGGTAAAACTTAGAAGCGCGAAGAATTGGCTTTAGCCTTTCATTTTTCTATTCCTTGTTTTCAGCCCGAATTATTTCAGCCCCACTATTTTCCGATTTCCAAATTTGAAGAGTTTCGGCATGTATTTGACTTATTAACGACCGCGAACTTTTGTTTCAGATTATAGTTTTGTATCTGAAAAGCCGGATAACAGAAAGGCAACCTCGTAATTCAAAAAGGCAAAATGAATTTAAACAGAATTTTAATATTGATAGTGTTGTTTTTTCCCTTCGGATTAAATGAAGTTTTTGCACAGGAAATTGAAAGAGAAGTAAGCAGTGCCGCTGATAATCTGGTTGTTCAACCGGCTGCCGACAGGACAGTCTTTTTTAACCTTTCCGAAGAGGGAATTTCAAAACCCATTTTCTGGGGGCTCGATTTGGCCTGGCTGGACGAGGTAAATATCCGCCGCGGGATTGCTTTTATGGGTAAAGAAAATGTTGATGTGGTGCGGTCATCGTTTATGCCCACATTGCCGTTAGTGGGTGATACTGCCTTGCAGGGAGAAGCGCTTCTGAATACAAACAAGCGCATTCAGATTATCAATAAATGGCTTGGCGTAAATACACAGGTTGTATTGAACTGCGACCATCCAAGCGTTCATGCCTATTTCAGGGGGAACGCCAAAAACTGGGCTTCGCTGATCAACACTACCACAAAAATGCACCAGAAAGCAGGCCGGAAAGTTGTTACTGTTTCTCCTTTCAACGAGCCCGATTATTCAGTCACAGGGCAAGGCACCATACAAGACTTTTACAATATTGCCGTGGAACTGGGGAAAAATCCGCGTTTCGACAGCATCCGGATTTCGGGTGGAAATACACTCAACTGTGACCAGGCGCTGCCATGGTATAATTTTTTGCAAAGTCAACTCGACGAAGGAAATACGCACCAACTGGCAGGAAACTTTGATAATTATGTACGTTTTTACCAAACCGTCAGGGCCTATGGGCATCATGCCACCAACGACGAGCTGCACAATGTAATGGAAGCCATGGTGGGGGTTGAATACGGTTTACAAACCGGCATCTGGTGGGGAACGGCTGAACTGGCGCGCGGCGAGTTTGTTAAGGCCAGCGACGGTAAACGGCTGGGATATGCCGAACACCGCGACAACTGGACTTCGGCTTCGGTTTATCGTGCGCCGGATGGTAAAGTGCAGGCTTTTATAGGTGGCTCTGAACGGCAGGGCGTTACAACAGGGTACAGGTTTATTTCAAAAGACCGTGATGTTTATTATGATGGGCGTGGTCCGCAACGCGAGTTTGTAATGGAACTGCCAACCGGTGACCCCAATACTTATCAGACTGCAAAACATACCAATGGCGAAAAAGTCATCAATATCACCTGGGGCGATGATATTCAGCCGGTAGTGGATGGCAAATATATACTTGTAAACCGGAACAGTGGAAAAGTAATGGAAGCAGCCGGCGGTTCAGCTGCCAATGGAACAAATATTCAGCAAAATACATACAACGGTGCCACATACCAGCAATGGAACGTTAAACCAATCAACCCAAGAAACGGCGGCGATTTCAGCTATTTCAATATTACCTGTGTACAAAGCGGCAAGCACATCGATATTACCAATGCCTCGCTGGACAATGGTGGCAATGCAATTTTGTGGGAAAAGGGCACGTGGTGGGACGGACGTCAATCGCCCAACCAGGTTTGGTACCTTGAATATGCCGGAGATGGCTGGTTTTACCTTCGCAATCAGTACAGTTCATTTTGTCTTGAAGTTGCCAATAACAGCACTTCCAGCGGCGCAAATATTCAGCAATGGGAAAAAGACGGAGGAACAAACCAGCAATGGCGGTTGATTCCGGTGGGTGCACCAGTGGAATTTGAAGCGCCCGCTGCACCGGAAAACCTGGTTGCCACTGCCAGCGCCGAATCTGTCAGGTTGGATTGGCAGGCCAATTCAGAAGGTGATGTTGAAGGATACACCATTTTCCGGGCTGAATCAGCCGATGGCCCTTTCAACACAATCGCCCGGAATGTAAAAACCACGGCCTTTGTGGATAATACCTGCACCGAACCGGGTACTTTTTTTTACAAAATAAAAGCGGTTGACCACTCGTTGAACAGCTCTGGATTTTCACTTACAGCCGAAGCCACAACCACCAACGAATACACGCTTGTTGCGCACTATCTTTTTAATGAAAATACATTCGATAGCAGCATCAATTTAAACCATGGGGCAATACCGCGCGAAATCACATATGCTGCCGGTGTTGCCGATTCACTTGCAATTGTTTTAAACGGAACAGAAGATTTTGTACAGTTACCTGCAACCGTTGCCAACCAGGAGGCAATTACTGTTGCAGCCTGGGTTTTCTGGAATGGGGGAACACCGTGGCAACGCATTTTCGAATTTGGGAACAACGAATCGGAGTATATGAACTTAACACCGAGACTTCGGTTTTCGATAAAAAATGGTGGCGCTGAACAGCGGCTGAATGCACCTTCATTGCCCGAAGGAGAATGGACCCATGTGGCTGTGACACTGGGTAATTCGGGAGCACAATTATTCGTAAACGGGGAATTGGCCGATAAATCATCGGATATAACAATTAAACCAGTCAATTTCAAACCTGTATTAAATTACATCGGGCGGGGTATTTCTGAAGTACCAATGTTCAATGGTAAAATCGATGATTTCAAGATATATAATTACGAGCTGACTGCGCAAGAAATTGCAAAACTGGTTTCGGATGTAACCACTGATGTCTCAAAATCAGTTTTGGGGAACCATGAAAGTTGGAAAGTTTATCCTGTTCCTGCAAATGAACGGTTAAATTTTGAGTTTGGATCAATTTACAATCAGGGGAATACAACAATTTGTTTTTATGATATTTATGGTAAACTGGCACTGATCAAAGAATTCAGAAATAGGGAGAAAGGTGAAATCAATGTTTCAAATTTACCTTCCGGAATTTATCTGCTGAAATTCATACAAGGAAATAAGTCATTTACACGAAGAATATCAATAATTCATTAACAAATGCCCGATTCCCGGAGCGGTGAAAAACCTCTGTCCGGAGTTAAAAATTTAAAGTTTAAAGCAGAAAGAATTCTTCCGATAAATCACCGGAGTTTTTTCCCTGAATATGCAAAATCTCTGCATCCGAAAAAAACCGAACAGGACCCAGTATAAATACCGAACCATAATTTATTTTCATAATCATCTAATAAAAAGGAAGTTATATTGTGATTTTTGAGAGATTGTTTTTAAAATGTTTTTTTAACACTTAAGAAAAATTCTAGTGACGAATTTGTGACTAATAAAAGGTGAAATTGTGCCACTGCATAAAATTGCATAAAGTTAACTTGCCTGTCAAAATAGATACTAATTAAACACTTAAATTAAAACAGTATGAAGAAAAATTTACTGCTGAAACTTTGGACTTTCTTAATGTTAACCTGCATTCTCGGCTCTGCTGCAGTTTATGGCCAGGCAACATTAAAACACTCCTACACTTTTGAAACCGGAACCTATAACGAAACGACTGTTTTTGACCAGGCCGGAAGTTTAAACGGAACAATTGGCGGTACGAAACTGACAATTGCCGATGGAAAAGCAACTGTTTCGGGCGCAACAGCCAATAACCAGGGATGGATTTCGTTTGATGGCGTAGCGCTTGCACTGAATACTTACTCGGCAGTTACACTGGAAGCTTTTGTTGAAACCGGGGAAGCGCTCAACGCGGGTTACACCATGCTGGCTTACTTTGGATCTTCTACTCCCGGAAGCCGCTGTTTCTGGATTCAACCAACGCGGGCGGGCAACGAAACCAGAATTGAAGCCAATAACGGGAGCACTACTGTAACAGCCCTTAAAGGAGGTTATGAAGTGGATGATGGGAAAAAACATCACATTGTGGCTGTTCTGAATTCAGAAGCAATCACTTATTATCTTGACGGGGTGATTCTTGCTTCAACACCCACAGGAGCCGATTATGTAAGTACCCTGGGAACCGATGTGGCCAACCTTTTCAGGGGCGTTGACGGATGGAACGACCCCAACTACAACGCTTCTCTTTTGGAATTCAATATTTACGATGGCACACTCGAACAAAAAGTAATTGCACAGACAGCTGGTAAATTTTTAGGGCTCGACCTTACCAATGCCAATCTGGTAAACCTGGCCACCAATGTTGGAACCTGGGATACTGAATTTAACACGAACAACGATATTTATGAGGTTACTGTACCCTACGGAACCACAAAAATGACATTAACAGCCACTCCTGCCGTGGGGGGCGTTTCCGTAAAAATGTATGACGGATTGGGCAATGAACTGCAAAACGGGGTTGTTACTTTTGACAAAGATGATGGAATTGATATTGAAGTTGAAGTAACCGCTCTTGATGCATTTACCAAAAAATCATATTATGTGTCGGTTTTCCCGGAAGACGGAAAATCATCGGCAACACTGCAAAGTATCAACTTATCGGCAGGTAAGATGATCGAAACATTTAATATGGATTTGACAACTTATACTGTTATTGTACCAAAAGGAACCACGAGCGTGGATGTAACAGGTACACCCAACTGGCCGAAAGCAACCGTTACCGGTGGAGGTGCCGTTACACTTGCAAACGGAATTGGATCTGCAAAGCTTAAAGTTACATCTGAAGATGGTTCTGCCACGAAAGAATATACAGTTAACATTTATACTTCTGTTTTTGCCACGGGTACCGATTTTTACCTGGTACACGAAACCAACGGCTTTGTGGCAGCCGAGAGTGGTGCTGCATTTAATCAGGTAATTCTGGCTGATGCAGTGTGGGATTCTGGCGCACAACTCTGGCAGTTTGAAGAAAGTGGGGTTACCGGTCAGTATTATATCAAAAATAAGGCTGGTAATTACATGTGCCTTTCCCGTACTTCTGCAAATGCCTGGGATTTGGAAGTTTATCCTTCACTTCCATCGGTAAATCTTGACAGTGCAAGGTTTATCCTGAATGAATTTGAACCCGGAAGGTTCAGGATTATTTCAGTAAGAAAGCAGCAGGCAAGCGCAACAAACAATATATTAGGGCCCAATAATGGCAATCTAAATTCTCCGTTGTATAACGACAAACCGGCAAGTAACGCACTAACTGTCTTTAACATTAAATTGCCCGCTGAAGTTGCCTCTCCTTATGATATTCATCTGAGTAGCCTCGCAATTAATGGAGTCTCGTTAAAACCTGCATTTAATCCTGCTGTTAAAAAATACTACGCAACGATCCCTGCAGGTTTAAATTCAGTTGTTGTTACGGCAACTGCAAGAGATGCAGCAGCAATGGTTACAGGTGCCGGTACGGTTGATGTTTCTGCCGGCAAAGGAACAATTATTGTTACCGTTACTGCATCCGACCCACAATACACCCGTAAATATGAAATCAGTTATTTAAAAGATACTGAACTTACTTTAAAACACTCATATACTTTCGATGACGGAACTGCTAACGACCTGATTGGTGGGGCAAATGGTACTGTTCATGGCGGAACAATTGTTGACGGAACATTTGTTGCTGCAAAAGAAGGTGATTACATTATTTTGCCGGCCGACAAAATCGCGCTGAACACTTATCCAACCTTTACAATGGAGATGCACGTAACAACGGGTGCAAATCCCGGCTGGACCATGTATAACTATTTTGGCAATGCTTCAGGCGGCGATCATACATTTTTTGTTTCGCTTGCCGGCAACAACAACCAGGCAAGGGCGGTTTTAAATTTGGGAGAAGGTGAAGTTCAGGCTGCTTCAACAGAACCCGGAACCGGAGAGACACACCATTATGTGGCAGTTATAACCAACGATTCGCTATTTTGGTATGTTGACGGTAAAATTGCACAAAAAACATTAAATAAAGCCGGCTATCTCATAAAAGATATAGCAACAACGCATGCGTGGTTTGGTTATGGTGCCTATAACGACCCAACCTGGCTGGGTATCACCAACGAATACAATATTTACAGCGGACAAATGGATGCAGCAACTGTTGCAGCCCGTGCAATTCACTTCTTAGGTGGTATTCCTGACGCAAGACTGGCTTCATTAACTGTGGATGCCGGAGAATTAATCCCAGCTTTTGATCCGGAGGTGACAACCTATTCAGTTGTAATTCCGGCCGGAACATCCACTATTAATGTTTCAGCATCACCAAAGAGTAATAAATCAACGGTTGAAGGTACCGGTGCCGTGGATGTTTCATCGGGAAGCGGAAATGCCTCGATTAAAGTAACAGCCGAAAATGGTGCAACAAAAACATATACTATTAAATTTTGTGCTCCCAGTGAATATACGCTGATGCATTCCTATACATTTGATGATGGTACTGCCGCTGATGTTGTGGGTGATGCTGACGGAACCTTAATGGGCGCAGGTATAATTGCCAATGGTGCATACACTGCTGCAGCTAATGGCGATTATATTGAATTGCCGGCTGCTGACATTGCAATTAATACTTATACAGCAATTACACTTGAAGGCTATATTTTTACCGATGTTGATAATACAGCCGCTGTGATGATGGCCTATTTTGGCGGAAATGAAAATGGTGTTGGCGGAAACGGATACTTCCTCACACCTGACCGTTGGGCAGAAAGCAGAACAGCTATTTCCTGCGGAAACCTTACGGCACCATGGAATGCTGAACAGGGTGTTACAGGTGCTCCGGTTAGTGTTGGTGAAAAACATCACGTCGTC
>JAJUGS010000413.1 GCA_029265875.1 Prolixibacteraceae bacterium | reverse complement strand
TTATTTCACCTTCTTCATATTTTGTTGCGAGAAAAAGCTTTCATCGATTTTTACATCGAATTCAATGTTTTTAAAGATCAGCACAGTTTTCTGCCCCGGTTTGTCAGCCGGAATCATTTCGAGCCGCGTGGGCATTTTGCGGTTGCCCATCGTTTTTATATCTGAAAGAATTTCGGTGTTGACCAGAATTCCATCTTCGTCGTAATATTCCCCTTTCAGCCACAGGTAATCGGTTTTCGAAATCCACATCACCACTTTACCCCAAACTACCGGAGCATCTTCTTTGGGCGTCAGCTCAATTTTGTAGCTGTCGTAACCAGCCATTTTCTCCTCGCCCAGCAGTTTATGCCCGTAGTCCTTTGCCAGTGACGATTCGCGCACGAGGTCGTCGTTGGTGAAATCAGAACCCATCCACGATTGCATCATCATCGACGGCGGAATTTTTATCATCCGCTCAATATTGGGGACCCAGTTCCACATTTCCTTGTTCCGTTTCAGAAAAACCTGGCCTTTTTCCTTGGCTGGCGCGGTTATATAAATTAAGGAATATTGGTTTCCCAGCGTCCAGTTTTTCATGGTTACTTCGCGCGACCAGGTGGGGCGTTCGATGATCATGGTCATTTCGCCCTGGCTCGAATTTCCCCTGAATTTTTCATCCGCTTTCCGGATAATTTCTTCGAGATTCTGGGCTGATAAATTTGTGACTGTTAGTAAAAGCAAACTTAATATCGAAATCAGTTTCATAAGTCGTTATTGTATTTATGGTTGATAATACGTTGAAATCCTTCCATGATATAGTTTACGAACAAGTCCTCATCCATTATAACCGGCGATGTGACCAAAATCAGGTACGCACCTTTTAGGAGAGACGAAATGATAAAGAGGTCTTTTGCAGGATTTTCGCTGCCATTATCGGTCAGAAAACGGATCAGGATTTTTATCAGTTCTTCGGAGGTTTCACTGTAATTTTGAATATAGGTTTCGGTAACAACAGGCTGCATCATAATCGAAAAATAGAGTTTCCAGAAATTCATATTCTTGCAGATTACATGAAAACTTTGCCTGATAAAAAACTCAAACTCGGGATATGTTAAAAGACCATCCTTATTCAAATCGAAATGTTCATAAATGGCATTAAAACCCTTTTTCAGTATTTCAGCCAATACTGCATTTTTGCTTTCGAAATAATTGTAGGTAAGACCTTTTGAAATGCCAGCTTTTCTGGCAATCTGTTCCATCGATGTTTGGTGAAACCCGTTTTCAGCAAAAAGTGCAAGCGCTGTATCTAAAATCAGTTCCCTTTTTTCTTTCCTGATCGCTTCATATTGTCTTACACTTCGTGGCATAAATTTTTTCTTTGATTGACCGGTCGGTCAAAAATAGAAAATGTTTTTTGAAATTTTTTAAATGTGAAGAAATATTTTATTCATGACAAAATATAATCAGTATTAAACAGATGGTGGGGCTACTTTTAGACTGCATAAAAACTGATAATTTATTTTAATGAATTGAAAACTTCATGAAAACCTCTTTCGATAAAACGATTCAATTATTTTTACAGTTGTAAACCAATAAAAATCATTCCATGAATTACAACAGGAGAGAATTTATAAAAAATACAGCTATTGCAACAGCAGCAGTGAGTTTGGGCCCGACAGTGCTGAATGCCT
>JAJUGS010000100.1 GCA_029265875.1 Prolixibacteraceae bacterium | reverse complement strand
TCCGTATTTTTATGGAAGCAATTTCAAACATTACAAATTTCTTCTGAGATTCTCGGGAAAATTAAATATTTAGGTTCAAACAAGGTTTGCAATATTGAATTATTCCGGAAATCAGGGGCAAAATCACATTATTTGTTATAGTTCAGCTAATTTTTTACCTGGATGGTTAAAGTTTTAATTATTTTTGGGTGAAAACCGGAATCGCAGGATTTTTTTTTGTTAAAATGTAAATAATGCATTTTTGCAATAAAACAAGTTTAAATTTGTTTGCCATTTAAATCAAAATCTATCGATGAAACGTATTCTTGTAGTTGAAGATAATAAATTGATCCTTGAGACCATTGCACAAAGTTTATCCAGGGAAGGCTATGAAATTGTAAAGGCGATGGATGGACAAGAATGTTTGAAGTTATTGGATGAGAATAACTTCGACCTTCTGATAACCGACCTTTATATGCCTTTTATAAACGGACTTGAGTTGCTCTCCATGCTTCAGGAACAGGGGAGAAAAACCATGCCGGTTTTGGTTTTATCGGCAGGCGGCAACGAAGAAAATGTTTTAAAAGCATTTGAATTGGGGGCTGATGACTTTATGATAAAACCATTCAGCCTGAGTGAACTTAATTTTCGAATCAAGAAATTATTGATGGGCAGATAATAATTCAGGAAAATTATAAATTAGAATATCAATGAATCAAATTTCCGGAAAATCAAAATATCTGACTTTCATTCTGATATTCAATATTTTTCTGATTATTTTGCCAATTACAACTTCAGGCTCTCAAAAATATACGGTTCAGATTGCGGCATCAAAATCACCTGTTGATATTGCCGATTTTGCCAAAAAGAAAAATATCAAATGGGAAATTCTTGAGTATAACGACACAAAATGGTACCATTATTTTATCGGTAATTTTAACAGTTATAAAAGTGCCGATAGTTTATCACGGATTTTACTTGATTCAACAAGGTTAAAAAGTGTTTATATAACTCGTTTACCTTCAGAAATAACAGGTACAACTGCCGTTGTGCAACCATCGCCTGAAAAAACAGCATTAACAGATAGCCTGAATAACAAGGAAATAAGCCGGCAGGAAAACAACACCCGCAAAATTGATGTCGGCGACACTATTTTACACGATAGTATTCCGGCAGATAGAAACCAGAAAGTTCTGGCAGAAAATAACGGCAGCTTTTTAAAAAATTTCATGCATTACATTGATTATAAAATAATCGGCGAGATAAAACAATTCATAAGAGGCAATGGAGAATCAATCGAAGGTATTTCGCTCGGATTAATCTTTATTTTGTTTGTATTGCTTTTTATTCTGAACATTCTCTTTGTTTTGGTGATTTTTGTTTTCAGTAACCGTATGCAGAATTATGATATCCGATATAATAAGTTGTATCGTGAAAGTTATGAGTCGGTACTGTTGACATATATTCTGGGCGATACCACCTGGGAAGAAACTTTGGCAAGGCTGAAAAATATTGACCGCCCACAAAACAGGGAAATCCTGAGTTCGATTCTGATGAATTTTAATGAAAACCTGAAAGGTAATGCCAACCGTACAATTCCAGAAATTTTTGTAAAATTAGGATTACACAATGATGCCATGAATCAGGCAAAATCGAAATTGTTTTATTTGAAAGTGATTGGCATTCGTAAACTGTCGCATTTATATCCTGAGGGGGCGAAAGAAATTGTTCCTGAATTGTTGAACCATCCGGATGATATCATTCGGGTAGAAGCGCAAACAGCTTATGTTAGGGTAAATCCCGGCGATCCTTTCGGTTTTTTAAAAATTCTTGAAAAACCATTTACACGCTGGGCACAAATTTCTGCTTTTTATATTTTTAAGCTTCATCAGCTGAACATTGTATCTTTTGGCAAATACCTGGATTCAACAAATAAAAATGTCAGAAATTTTTCATTGCGAATGGTCATTTTTTTCCAGCAGCTGGAGAATACAAAGGAAATCATATTATTGCTTGATAGCCCGTTGGAAATGACAAGAGGTTTGGCAATAAAAGCTGTAAACGACCTTAGAATTTACAGTGGCAAAGAAAAAATCAGGGAAAATTTTGAGGGCGAAACGCAGAAGAATAAAATTGAAATTATAAAAGCTTTAAGAAATATAGGGGATGAAGACGATTTTGATTTTCTTGAAACAATAATTAAAGCTGATAATATTACGCTAAAAACAGAAGCTTGCCGCTCGCTTTATTTCATGAGCGAAAAGGGAAAGGAAAGGTTATTGAGTCTTAATAATGAACTAAATAACGGGTTGGATTTATTCATTGCTCATGTTACCGACCCAAGAAATTAATTGATTATGGATTTCCCGGTTATTAAAATAATATTCGAAAAATTTTTTCTGGTATACGCCATTGGCATTATCACAGGGTATCTAATATTGGCAGTAATTTCTGTCAGAGAACTTTTGCGTAACTACCATGCATCAAAAATTGCCAATTATGATGCGTTGCTTTCATCTCCGTTTGCCCCGCTGATAACGGTAATCGCGCCTGCTTTCAACGAATCATTGACAATTGTTGAAAACATAAAAGCCCTGCTTAGTTTATATTACCCAAGCTTCGAAATAATTATTGTTAACGACGGGAGCAAGGACAATACCCTGCAAAAGTCGATTGAAGCATACGATCTGGAAAAAGTACCCTATGTTATTGATTATAAAATACCTTGTCAGGAAGTTCTGGGAATTTATAAATCACGAAAAAAAGCTTATCAGAATCTGACAGTAATTGACAAAAAAAACGGCGGAAAAGCCGATGCTCTTAACGCCGGTATCAACATTGCAAAGGCTGACTATTTTATATCGATTGATGTTGACTCAATAATCGATCCGCATACCTTGAGTAAACTTATAAAACCATTTTTTGAAGAAACAGATAAAAAAGTCATTGCCGTTGGCGGTGTTATCCAGATTGCCAATGGTTGTAAAATTGAAAACGGACAACTTGTGGAAATAAATGTTCCGGATAAAATCCTGCCACTATTTCAGGTTGTTGAATACAGCCGATCGTTTTTATTGGGAAGAATGGCATGGAGCAGTCTCGATGGATTATTGCTGATTTCAGGCGCATTAGGTCTTTTCGACAAGGAAGTGGTAATTGCCTGCGGCGGCTATTTTACAAAAACGGTAGGCGAAGACATGGAATTGGTGGTAAGAATGAGAAAATATATGGCCAACCAGGGAATACCCTATAAAGTGGTATATATTTCAGACCCGCTTTGCTGGACCGAGGCACCTTCAACAGTAAAAATACTGGGGAGACAACGATCGCGCTGGACACGCGGAACCATCGACACGATTTTCATGCACTGGAATATTTTCATGAACCGGAAATATGGGTTTATGGGACTTGTTTCTCATCCATACTGGGTGTTTTTTGAATGGCTTGCGCCAATTGTTGAACTTTTAGGATTTATCTATTTTATTCTTATTGCAATACTGGGAGAACCGAACTGGCCATTTTTTATGGTTATGTTTGCCTTCGTTTACTTTTTTGCCATCTCATTTTCAACTTATGCCATCCTTTTCGATCATCTTTTATTTCACCGCTATAAAAAACCAAAGATGATTTTGAAACTCATTGTGACTGCCTGGATTGAACCGATTGTATTCCACCCGCTTGTGGTATATTTCGGTTTAAAAGGAAATTTTGATTATTTCATCAGAAGAAAGAAAACCTGGGGTAATATGACCCGTGCCGGGTTTACAAACGCCAAAGCATAATTATGAAAACAAAATATACAATTCGTTACAGGCTTCTTTTAATTGTGATAATCACAATAATAAATGGATTTTTTACTGTTGCAAATGCGCAAACTTTTGAAGAAGCTCAGAATTTAATTTCAAAAGGAGAAAATAACAAAGCAAAGGCTATTTGTTTTGAAATACTGGCGAAGGAATACAATACCGATGCTGTTTTATTGTTAGGACGGATTTATGCCTGGGAAGGACTGTTTGATTCAAGCCGGGTTGTTATAAATGAATTGATGGCTAAATATCCTCAAAACCTTGAAGCATTGGATGTTTTATCTGATGTTGAGTTTTGGTCGGGCAATCATGATCAAGCTGTCAAATACTGTGATAAAGCTTTGGAGATTGATGTCAACAACACTAATTTCAAGCTAAAAAAAGCCCGGATTTTAGATGACGGCAACAAAACCGAGGAAGCCGTGGAAGTTCTTGAGAAGCTTTTGAAACAAGATAACCACAACCCGGAAGCCATTCAAAACCTGCGCGATTACAGGTTAAAACTGATGAAGAACGAAATAAAGCTGCAATATACTTTGGATTATTTTAAAAAAGATTTTAACCGCGATCCATGGAATATGGTTACGCTTCAGTATTCCCGGAAAACAAAATTCGGATCGGTGATCCCCCGCATTAATCGGGCCGATAAATTTGGTTCAAATGGCTTGCAGGCTGAATTGGATATCTGGCCTAAAGTCAATAAAAACAATTATGGCTACATCAATTATGGATTTTCAACAAGCAGTATATTCCCTGAAAACCGGTTGGGGTTGGAATGGTATCACAACTTCCCCAATTCGTTTGAAGGCTCACTGGGCGTTCGTTTTCTTGATTTTGGAACTGAAACAACGGATATTTACACCGCAACATTTGGAAAATATTTTGGAAACAACTGGGCTTCATTCAGAAGCTTTTTAACACCCGGTTCATCCGGTGTTTCATTTTCAGGAGCGGTTCAACTGCGACATTATTTTGATGATCCGTCCAAATATCTGAACCTGAAACTGGGATATGGAGTTTCGCCTGATGACAACAGAAACCTTGTAAATTCTGATCTAAATTCAAGACTTAATTTGAATACAGCCACATTGAGAATTGAATACAACCACATTATCAATAAAATGTGGATCTTAAATGTTGGAAGTGCCATAAATAACGAGGAATTCAAACAGGATGCATACTCAAATTATTTCACATGCGAGGTAAGTGTTGCACGATTATTTTAATGAAATAATGCGACACCCGGTTGTCTTGTTTTCAGGGAGGTTACAGCCTGATTTGTAACGAGAAGAAGAGGCCGAATTGTTGTTTCGACTGTTCCTTGTAATTAAAACGCCACACACCATCAACCCTGAGTATTTTGAAGACATTTTCCACTCCGGCTGATAATTCAGTATAGGGCTGGTTTTCCAGGCCTTTCATTTCGCCCGGAAGCCGAAACTGGTTGTGTTTTTTTGCATCGTAATTTCCCCAAAGCACTCTTGTGCCAACAACCTCGCGCCATTTCAGTTTTTGCAACAAAGGAACTTTGTTCAGGAAAAATCCCATAAAATGATGCTCCCAAAAAAGACTGGCATAAGTATCGCTCACAAATTCCTGGTAACTCATCAGGTTGAAAGCATTTGCATCATAGGCATAAGTTTCGTTTCCCTCGTGTATTTTCAGAAACGGGAAAGGCACCTCGCCCCAAATCTTGCCAGCCTGAAAATAGTAGTAGGAATAACCGGCAGGGTTCAGTTTGATTTTATCAGAAATACCCAATTGCAGGTTCAGATAATCGTAATCGCCACCAAAAAAGTTTTTGATCCCTTTTGTCGCCTGCATAGTAAAAACAGGGTCATATCCACCGATGGGAGTGCGGTCAAAATCATCGACAATAATTTCTTCGTTGTGCGCGTACCTGAAATTCAAACCCAGTTCGCCAGTCTGCACCGATTGAATTTCTTCGCCCGACTGGCTTAAAAACGGCACAAACGGAGCACTGTAGATTTTCCGGTAATTAACGCCGGCTCCTAATTGTACGCCGGTTTTCCATTCTTTCTGCGCTTTCAGTTCAACGCGGTCAATCAGGTTCAGTTTTGAATTAAGCGATTTGCTCAACAGGGTAGTGACAATGTTTTGCTCCATAAAAGCATTGCTGCTTTTGCCTAACATTTCAATATCGTGTTGTCCCTGCAAAGAGAGTAATGTCAATGGTTTTACCGAAAAATAGTATTCAATTCCACCACCATATTTCAATTCACGGTCTTTGCTTCCGTAAGCTGTAAACCCATTTATTCTGAGGTTTTTGTCAAACTTAAAAGTTGTCCGTGCACCGATCCTGAACCGCGAACCTTCCACTTTATTGGCACTGTAGAGATAATAATACGGACCTAATTCAATTTTGCCCAGGTCGCGGTAACCATAATAAAACATGTAAACATACTCCGAAAGGGTACGAAAAAGCTTAACATCTTTAATCGAATCAACCATCAGGTAAATGTTTTTTTCCCTTTTCTCCAGTTCGATGGGGCGTTGCAGCATCCAGAATTCATCGGTTTTGCCTGCTGCACCCTCCAATACCGTGATTTGTTCCCTGAAATTCATTATTTCAGCGGCAACAGGAGTAAATTCAAAATCCTGGTAGATATTGGTTTTTCGGGCAATAATTCCCATCAACTTTGAATTCCTGTTTTTTTCAATATCCACATCAATTACAAAGGCTTCTTTGAGGGGGACCCACCGTTTCCCGATTTTATGATATTCGATATTATATTGTAAGTTATTGATAAAGTTAACGTTTGCTTTTCCGGAGAGTTGAATTTCGGCTTTGGTAAGGGCAAAACTGCCGTCTTCAACCCAGATTTTTCCGATAAAGGCGGGTTCCTGCTGTTGCTTCGGTTTAAACGATATTTCGTAAATTTTTGTTGAATCGGTTATTGTGCTGTCGTTCAGATAGTATTTATAAAACTGCAGGCCAAAATTGTTGAGCGGCGATACCATTCCAACTTCAGAAATGGTAATATAATTATCGTAAATATCCACATCTTCGTACAATTTTCCTGAGAATTGGGCCAGCATATCACTTTTCATCCCCGAAGCCTTGTTGGCAATAATTTCTTCGCGGTCTTTCCGGCTTTCGCTGTCGTGGTAATAATTCGAAATTGTTTCGTTAAAAAAAACAGGCAGAAATGTTTTGCCCTGCCCCCCAACCGAATCGATATAATTAAACACAAAATCGAAATCCGATAACAACTTTTTGGTTTTTAAATCACGGCTTACATTTTTCAAGTCGATTTCAGTTTTTGCATACACCCTGCTTTTCCAGGATGGAAATTTTTCAGGGCTGTTTACTTCTTTGCTGGCAAAAACACGTTTCATAATTCTGTTTGCCGGATTTTCTCCGGGTTTCACATCAATTTCGCCCAACAGAAAAACTTCTTCTTCGAGTTTAAAATCGATCAGATTTTTTTCTCCGCGATTAATTCCTATCACTTGTTTTTTGAAGCCGATTGCCGAAACTTCAAGCAATTCGCCGGGTTTCGAAACCGAAAGATGATAATTTCCATTAATATCGCTGGTTGTGCCAATTAACGAGCCTGCAAAGTAAATATTGGCATAAGGAATCGGATTCCCGGTATTTTTCTCTGTTACATGTCCTGATATTTCAGTGTTCTGTGCCGAAATTTCGTGTATTAACAAGAAAGGAATTATTAACAAAAGAATCAATCTTTTCTGCACGTTTCCTGTCTCCTTTAAATAATGACCTGCGAGGATCAATGTTGTTTCTGTTTTCGGTTGTAAATATAGATTTTTAGGGGTAAGACCTGGATTTACAAAAACAAAAAAACCGCAAAACTTAACATCAATTTTGCGGTTCAATGTCGGGGTGAGAAGACTCGAACTTCCGACCTCCACGTCCCGAACGTGGCGCGCTAGCCAACTGTGCTACACCCCGGTTTTTTAAAGTGCGACAAAAATAAGATTTTTCGATAAACAAACAGAAAAATGCACAAAAAAGAATTTACTTTTCTTTCTTTTTAAAGATGTTCTTAATTTTGGTCCACACTGGTTTTTCTTCCGTTTTTTGAGTTTCTGGTTCTGCCTTCGGAACTTCTTTTTTATCAACCGGTTTCAGGTTTTCCTGTTTTTTATCTTTTCTTCTGAAAATATCAGCCAGGTCAAATTCCTTTTCTTTAATGTTCATTATTTCCTGGTACTCCGGCAATTCAAGCATAGCCAGCATTTCAGGCGAAGGCTGGTTGAAATTTCCCTGGCAGTAACCTCTTACTTTGGGGTCTTTGCCGGCTTTTACATAAAAATTACCCACAATGGGCAACGCCATGTATGCGCCCTGCCCGTAGGTAATTGTTCTGAAATGAATGCGCGGGTCGTCGGCGCCAACCCAGCAGCCGGTCACTAATTTTGGCGTGATGCCGATAAACCAGCCATCCGAGTTTTCCTGGGTGGTACCCGTTTTCCCGGCAAATTCGCCTTCGATTCCATATCTCGAACGAATTGCGGCACCGGTCCCATCATCAATAACCGCCTGCATCATGTTAATCACGGCGCGGCAATTTTCAGGATTGGCAACAGGTTCGTCTGCTTTTTCCACATCAAATTTCTCCAGTACTTTACCATTACTATCAGCAATCTCGACCAGGTAATGTGTTTTTACCGGGATTCCATCGTTTACAATAGAAGCATAGGCTTCCACCATTTCCTTTAAAGAAATGGAGGCTACACCCAATGCCAGCGAAGGATATTCAGGCAAGTCGGTTGTAATCCCAAGATTCCTTGCCAAAGCAATGGTATTGGCAATGCCTGCATCGAGTAAAACTTCCACCGAAACCGTATTCAGCGATTTTGTAAGCGCTCCTTTCATGGTGTAATAACCGCCATAATCGTCGTGCGAATTGCGGGGCGACCAGTCATCATAATCGTCATAAATTTTCTGCACGTTAGGGTAGTATTTATCTGGCGGGACCCCGCTTTCAAGTGCCGACAAGTAAACAATTGGTTTAAATGCCGAGCCGGTTTGCCGGGGTGCAGTAACATGGTCGAATTTGTAATACCTGAAATCGATGCCGCCCACCCAGGCTTTCAATTCGCCGGTTTGCGGCTCAAGCGCCATAAAACCGGCATTCAGAAATTTCAGGTAATGTTTTATCGAATCAAGCCGTGTAAAGGTTGTGTCGCGCAGGCCATTCCAGGTAAATACCGAAGTCCTGATTTTTTCTTCCATATTTTTCCCTCGGTTATCACGACTTCGTAATGCTGTTTTTAAAATATCCGGGTTTTCTTTGAATATGTCACGATTTTTCCAGTGATTGTCAAAAACTCCCTGCAGGTTTTTCATGTATTCCTTTACACTTTGCTGGGCATAAATCTGCAGGTTGTAACTGATGGTGGTTTTTATTCTCAAACCATCCGTATAAAGGTTGTAAGGTTCTCCGTCATCGTTTGTATGTTCTTTGCACCATTTCAGTAATTCGGGTTTTATTTTTTCAATAAAATAGGGGGTGGGCCCGGTTGTGTAAGTAATCGGGCTGTACTTCAGCACCAGTGGTTTTGCCTTGTATTCCTCTGCTTTTTCTTTGCTTAACGAACCGTTTTTTACCATCTGGTCAATCACCACATTTCTTCTTTCTTTGGCCCTTTCGGGGTTGTTATGCGGATTGTAATAGTTGTTGGCTTTTAACAAACCAATCAGAACTGCGGCTTCATGTACATCAAGGTCTGCCGGGGTTTTGGAGAAGAACCTTTCGGCAGCCACTTCAATTCCAAAAATATTTTCCGAAAAAGGCACTGTATTCAGATAAAGCGTAAGAATTTCCTCTTTTGAGTAAATACGTTCCATCCGGTAAGCAATAATGGCTTCGCGCAGCTTGTTCACCGGCATTGAAAGCGGGCCCAAATCAACCCTTGGATACAGGTTTTTTGCCAGTTGCTGGCTGAGTGTACTGCCACCGCCCGAACTGCGGTCGAAAAGCAGGATTGATTTCACAAACACCCGCAACAAGGCAATTTCATCAATGCCCCTGTGTTCATAAAACCTTGAATCTTCCGTGGCAATCAATGCTTTGATCACATTGGGCGAAATTTCCTCAAATTTTGTGCTGCTGCGGTTTTCGATGTAATAGCGGCCAATAACTTTGCCCTCTTCTGATAAAACTTCTGATGCCACAGGATTTTGAATTACCTGGAGTTGTTGTTGGGTGGGCACCGGGCCAAACATACCAATGTAAACAAAAATAAATAGTAGTGCTGCCAACAAAACAGCAAATGAAAATGCGACCAAAATCCATTTCAGAAGCGGATTTTTGCCTGATTTTTTCTTCGAACCCTTTTTCTTTTTGGGTTTTTCAGGTTCTTTTTTAAAGTCAGTCCACTCAACAGTTGTACCTATCACAACAGATTGTTTTTAAGTGATTCAATAAAAACGCAAAATTGTAAAAAACATTTTACAAATGGAAAAACTGTTTATCCTGCAATGATTTTGCTGAAGAAATACCAGGTCATCATGCCTGAAACTATTAATTTTAAGATTGTTCCGGCCAGAAAACCTACGAACGACCCGAATCCGGCTTTCAGTGCCTGACCTGTATCTTTTCCGGCTATCAATTCGCCAACAACAGCGCCTGTAAACGGAAATAGAATAATGCCAAACGGTGGAAAAACAAAAAGTCCGACCATTAAACCAATTACACTTCCCCAAACACCCTGTTTGCTTCCTCCGAATTTCTTCGTGCCCCAAACGGGGATCAGATAATCGATTAAAACCACAATTGCACTGACGATGGCCCAAATAACCAGAAATTTTGTGGTAAACTGGTGATTGGAAGTAAAATGCAATAGCAATAAAGCAATGTAGTTGAGTGGCGGTCCGGGGAGAAAAGGCAAGAAGCACCCTATAATTCCGGTTAATGCGAATAAAATGCCAACTATTATCAGAAAATAGTCCATGTTCTTAATTTTCAGTTTTATCTGCTTTCGATTTCATGCTGAAATAAAAAATCAAGACCAGAGATAAAACAGTTACTAAAATACTGTAAAGGTAAATTCTGGGTTTATCTAACTGGTAGAAAGGGGTTTCGCGAATGATATCCCAGTAGGTTAAACTCAATAACACCAATGTATTATTGATTGAATGGCCGATGATGGCAAGCAGGATATTGTTGGTTCTGAGCATAATCCACCCCAATAAAAGCCCGAGCATGAATGTAGCCGGAAACTGCCAGGGGTTCAGGTGAAACAGGGCAAACAAGAGTGCAGCAGAGAAAATTGCCATGAAAGGTGAATAATTGCGCCGCAGTCCCTGTAAAATTATTCCCCTGAAAATCAGTTCTTCAACAACCGGCGCCACAATTGAAACTTTCATGAAGGCGCCCCAGAAACCAAAATCTCCTTCAAATATTTTGTTGAACATTTCCCAAAACCAATCGGGTGGGGGCAACACTTTATCCAGCAGCTTATTGGGTATTTCCAGCAAATTCTGTGCACCCCATAAAAAAGTTATAATTGGAATGATAATCAACAGATTAAATTGTTTTAACGGAAAGACCCTATTAAACGAAACACCCGATTTTTTGAAACCATACCACAAAATAAAAACCGTTGAACCAACACTCAAAACTATTTTTTTCACCGGATGATACAAATATTCAGTGTCACGGTAATAGTCGATCATCGCCAAAGGAAAATCGACAAGCGATTGTATGAAAATATAGAGTATCAGCAAGTGAATTGCCTGCAGCACAGTTGGATAATATTGCTCCCTTGATCCACTCATTTTTTGATGAAGTTTCTGCTGAAATGAACAGTTGCCCCGGATTTTTGTTTTATCGGCCTGAAACAGCAACGCCCGCCGTTTTAAATGAAAAATATCGTTGAGATATGTAACTGTAAATTACTACGATAATTGTGGTGATTCCTTTTGAAACTGTTGCATACCAGCCAAGATATTCGACGAAAAATTTCAGAAAAACATAATTCAATAAAATAGAACCGGTAACTGTAACGCCATACCTGAAAAGCTGAATTCTTCCTTTAAGCTCTGAAGCCCTGAAAGTTATATATTTAGCCAGAACAAAACCCGATGAAAAAGTTATCGGAAAAACAATCAAAAATGCTGCAATATGGGGACTGATGGCCACAAAACCAAGATCGACAATTTGTTTATCGAGCATATATTTATAAACGATGTAATAGAGAAACAGATCAAAAAGTGTATTCACGCCTCCTGTAAAAGCATACCTGAAAACCTCGCGTGGTATAAAACGAAAAACAGGGAAATAAAAAAAGTCGATAAATTTAATTATCAGATTCCTGATATCTCTTAAAAATTGCACCATTCAATCAACTGATTTTGTTTGGTAAAGAAAACATTTTTCGTTTGAATTTGAAAAATTCACAACTCAAAGTTCAGGCGGTTTTCGCAGTTTTTTCTTTGCTGATATATTTTTCTTTGTTTCAAGCCTTTGCTTTACCGATGCTTGCGAAGGGGCAGTTTTTATTCTGGCTTTTCTGGTCCTGAGCGCATTTTCAAGTACCTTGAAAAAATTTATGGTTACAAGCTCTTTATTTTCCATCTGGGTTCTGCCTTGCTGCGAAAAAAGAATCAGCTCGCCGGCTGAATTAATTTTATTTTTCAGTTTTTCGAGTATCCGCGATTTTTGCCCTTCATCAAAAATTAAAGTTTCGGTAACAGAAAACCGCAATTCAACCCGGGTGTTTACCTTGTTTACATTTTGTCCACCAGGGCCACTGCTCCGGCTGGTGGAAAAACGAACCTCATTTTCAAGCAGTTTCTTTATTTCGTCTGTAAGTTTCATTTGCTTTATTGGGATCGTAATTTCGAAATAAAGTTAAGTAAGATACATGATTTTAATGCTGTTCAGGAGAACGGCAATCATCTTTTTGCCATTTTATGGCAAATAATCAATTTTAAAAATACTTTTACACTCCAGAAATTTTAAAATATGGCAACAGAACAAATAAAAGTAAACTGGCTTGAAAACATGGCTTTTGAAGCCGAAGTAAACGGCCACAAAATAATGCTCGATGCTGCAGAAGCTGTGGGGGGCGAAAATCGTGGTCCACGCCCGAAACCTTTGATGCTGGTGGCTTTGGCCGGTTGCACCGGGATGGACGTAGTTTCGATTCTCAAAAAAATGAGGGTGGAGGTGGAAGCTTTTTCGGTGAAAGTGGAAGGGGATTTAACCGAAGAGCATCCGAAACAATTCACGCAAATGCGGGTGATTTACGAATTCAAAGGAAAAGACCTCCCGATGGATAAACTTGAAAAAGCGGTGAATCTTTCGGAAGAAAGATATTGTGGTGTAAGCGCCATGTACCGCAAAGCCATCGGGATTTCAACGGAAATAAAAATCATTGAATAATAGAAAATGTCAGTAACATTAATTGTAATACTCGTTGTTGTGGCCTTATTAATAGGCTTGATTACAGTAAACTATTACCGGATGAAAAATATGAAGCCGGTTGAAAACAGCAAAAAAATAATTGTTCTTGGAAATAAAAATTTCAAACTTGCCCTGAAAAAAGAGATTTTGCTGGTTGATTTCTGGGCTCCCTGGTGTGGCCCCTGCAAAATGGTGGCTCCAATCCTGAATGAGATTGCCGAAACTGAAAATGACATCGTAATCGGGAAGGTGAACGTTGACCAGAACCAGGACCTTGCTAAAAAATATAAAGTGCGTAATATACCAACGCTTGTGATCTTTAAAAACGGGAATGAAGTTGGGCGCATTGTGGGCGTAAAAAGCAAAAAAGCAATTCTGAATGAAGTCAGAAGAGCGGTGGCCGGTTAATAACCTTTCAAAGATATTTTTGGGGCTGACCCAAAAGCCACTATGGGTGTCATTTCGAACGTAGAGAGAAGTCTTTTGCATTGAAATACAGATGTTTCGATTTCGCTCAACATGACACAGAAACTTGAAAGTTTATTTTTGGTTAGCCTCTATTTTTTATTATTAAATTATTGTTGTCCGGTAAAAGTATTTTTAATAATGAGATTCTTTCCCTGCCCGTCCCTGTCCGAACTGTTCGTCCAGGCGGGCGGTCAGGCGGGGCTTCATTTCATTTCGCTCAGAATGACAACGAGTTAGGTTTG
>JAJUGS010000050.1 GCA_029265875.1 Prolixibacteraceae bacterium | reverse complement strand
TTATCACAACAGAAAATTTATTTTTAAAGGAGTTGATCCGGATAAAGACCAGTCATTCTTTTTGTGGGGATTGAACTCTTCTGTTTTAAATAAACTCATTTTGCCTTTGGGATCATATACAAAATCGGAAATACGAAATCTGGCAGCCGAAAAAGGGTTCAAAAAACTTTCAGGGAAGAAAGACAGTCTTGGAATTTGTTTTACGCCCAATGGAGATTATCGCAAATTTTTAAAGGATGAAGGTATTTTTTCTGAACCCGGAAACTTTGTAAATACCAAAGGAGAAATTTTGGGCAAACATTCAGGAATTATAAATTATACCGTTGGTCAAAGAAGAGGATTGGGTGTAAATCTCAATTTTCCGGTTTTTGTGGCCGAAATTCGTGTAGATAATAACGAAATCGTGTTAGCAGAATACAGTAGTTTATATCGAACAAAAGTGTTTATAAATAATACTCAGTTTGCTGATATACAAGAAATAAACCCTCATAAAATATACAATGTAAAGATACGTTACAGGCTCCAGTTAACCCCTTGTAATTTGCATATTCTGGAAGAGGGAAGGGCAGAGGTCGGTTTATTAAAACCTGAAGCAATGATTTCGGCCGGACAAACTGCAGTTTTTTATGATGGAGCAAGATTGATTGGCGGAGGCTTTATTGAAAGTTCAGAATAGTTAAAAAGCCGGACGGTATTTTTCATCCGTTTCCAAAAGTCCAAGATAACTGATAAAACGTGAAACCGCAATTTCACCGTTTTCCACCGCAACTTTTACAGCACAACCGGGTTCGTGGGTATGCGAGCAATTGTTATACTGGCAGTCTTCCGAAATTTTAAAAATTTCAGGAAAGTAGTGCGAAATTTCCCAGGCTTCCATTTCGAGCATCCCAAATGCTTTGATTCCGGGTGTGTCGATAATGTAACCTCCAAAACTCAGTTTATACAGTGTCGAAAAAGTGGTGGTGTGTTTGCCTGTATTATGGGCATCGGAAATATCACCGGTTTTTAATTGGAGACCTGGCTCTATCATATTGATAAGTGTTGATTTCCCCACGCCGCTGTGACCGTTTACCACGTTTATTTTTCCTTTCAGCACTTCCCTGAAATCATCGGTTCCCAACCCGGTGTTTGCCGAGGTTTTAATGCATTTATAGCCAATTTTTGTATAAACCGAAATCAGGTTATCCAATTCTTCGGTTTGTTCCACGTTCAGCAAATCGGTTTTGTTAAAAACAATCAGCACCGGAATCCGGTATGCTTCTGCGGAGGCAAGATAACGATCAATAAATGTGGTGGTTGTAACCGGAAAGTATAGTGTGACAACCAGCACCGCCTGGTCGATATTGGCGGCAATGATGTGCGATTGTTTCGAAAGGTTTTGCGACCGGCGGATGATATAGTTTTTACGGTCGTTAATAGCAGTAATCAATCCAACTTTATTGCCTGTGTTATTTTCAGTACTTCCCTGTACACTGAAAGTAACATGGTCGCCAACTGCCACAGGATTGGTACTTTTTATTCCTTTAATACGAAAGTTGCCTTTGATTTTGCAGTCGTACAACTCACCGTTTTCACATTCAACCGTGTACCAACTGCCTGTTGATTTGATTACCAGTCCTTTTTTCAAGCTTTTTTATTGCAAAAGTAGGCAAAATAGAATTAAAAAATCCGCCTGTAATTTCACTGTTTTCAAGTGAAACTTCAGGCGGATTCAATAAAAATGGTTGTTGATATCTGGCTTATTCCCAGTTTAGTATGATTTTTCCACAATTACCTTCTTCCATAATATCGAATGCTTTCTGAAAATCATCCGCATCAAAACGATGGGTGATAACAGGCGAAATGTCAAGCCCGGTGGTGAGCATCATCTCCATTTGGTACCAGGTTTCATACATTTCGCGTCCGTAAATGCCTTTCAATGTTAAACCTTTGAAAATGAGCTTACTCCAATTAAGCTGGGTATTTTGTGGCAAGAGTCCCAGCAGGCTGATTTTTCCACCATTGTACATGTGATTCACCATATCGTTAAAGGCAGCCGGAGAGCCCGAGCATTCAAGACCAATATCAAAACCGCCCACCATTTCATGACGTTTCATCACTTCTTTCAGGCTTTCTTTCGTTGGGTCGATAACTTCGGTGGCTCCCAGTTTTCTGGCCAGTTCCCTTCTGTAAGGGCTCAAATCGGTTCCGATAATGTTCCTGGCACCCGAAAATTTGCAGATTGCGGCAGCCATTGAGCCAATCGGGCCACCAATGCCGGTAATCAGCACATCTTCGCCTAAAAGCGGGAAAGAGAGCGCTGTGTGGGTTGCATTTCCAAAGGGGTCCATAATCGACATCATTTCGTCAGAAATACGATCATCGATATGAAGCACATTTTTGGCCGGAACAGAAACATATTCGGCAAAACCGCCATTTCGGTTCACACCGATTCCAATAGTATGGTCGCAGATGTGCTGTCTGCCTCTCCGGCAATTCCGGCAGAAACCGCAGGAAATATGGCCTTCAACCGTCACCCGTTCGCCCACCTGTACCCGGTCAACTTCAGAACCGGTTTCAACAACAATTCCCATAAATTCGTGACCGATTGTCATGGGTGTTTTAATGGTTTGCTGTGCCCATTCGTCCCATTTATAAATATGCAGATCGGTACCACAAATAGCTGATTTTTTGATTTTTATAAGAACATCGTTGGGGCCGACAGCCGGAATTGGCACGTCTTCCATCCACAAACCTTTTTCAGGATTTCTTTTTACAATCGCTTTCATAAAAACGAGATTTAAATTGTGGCCAAATTAGAGAATTAAACAGCGGGAAATGATAACGAAAATCAGAGATTTTGACTGGCAAATTGCTTTTTCGAAATGTATTTCACGGGGTACCACGACGCCAGAAAACCAATCAGCAAAACCACCCAAAGAATATAAAGAATATCGGTAAAATCAACTCTTACAGGATAGGCCGTGATTAAAAACGAACCATTACTGGCCAGTGGAACAATTTCAAAGGTAATTTGCAACCAGCAAATCAATAATCCGAGGATTGTGCCGGCAAACGCGCCAATTATGGATATGAGCCATCCTTCGAAAAGAAAAATCCTGCTGATGAGTTGATTGTCGGCACCCATACTTTGCAGAATCATGATGTCATCTTTTTTGTCGATGATCAGTAATGAAAGGCTTCCTAAAATGTTGAAGGAAGCGATAATCAGGATAAAAACGAGGATAAGATAGGCTACCCATTTTTCCGACTGCATAGTTCTGTAAATCAGGTCGTGTTGCTGGTATTTGTTTTTCACGTGAAATGATTTACCCAAAAGGTTTTCGATTTCTTTTTGAACTTTTTTACTGTCGGCACCTGGTTTTATCGCCAGTTCAACCGCCGAAACCATTGTTTCGCTTTCAAAAAGCCGCGCGGCAAATTCTTTTGAAACCAGTATATATTTTGAGTCAATTTCTTCGAGAACGGCAAATACGCCGGATGGATAAGCTAAACCGGAACTGACTGCAGACGCAGGATTCAGCACAACCTGTTTACCTTTTTTGGGTACAAAAACCTGCAGGGGCTCAGGATATTCAGGCCGCAACCCCAGATTGTATGCAACTCCCTGGCCTACAACCGCATAGTTAATATCCTGATCTTTCAGCATGAATTTTCCATCAATAATCAGGCTGTCGATTAAAGTGTATTTCGTGTAATTTTCCGGCACACCTTTTACAACCGCCGGGTAAATCTGGTTTCCGTATTTCAGCAGGGCAACATCTTCTATCACTTCGGCATAATGAATAATGGCAGGATTATTCCTGATTTTTTCAAATTCAGCAGTTTGCGGATCAAACACTTTTCCCTCGGAAGGGGTGATTTTTAAATCGGGGTCGAAACTGCTGAAAAACGTTCCGACCAAATCAGTAAACCCGTTAAATACCGAAAGTACAATAACCAGCGCCATCGTACCCACAACAATTCCGCCAGCCGAAATAGCTGAAATGATATTGATAATATTCTGTTTCTTTTTGGAAATCAGATACCTGCTGGCTATGAAAAGAGATAGTTTCAAACTCAGGCAGAATTATCAGCTGTGTAAAAGCTTGTCAATTTTTTCGATATAATCCAGACTGTCGTCGATGTAAAACTCCAGTTCCGGAATCACTCTTAGCGATTTTCCCAGCTTTCGTCCCAGCTCACCACGAAGCGGTTTGCCCATCATTTCAATTTCAGTTTTGATGCTTTCAGCAAATTCCGAAGGGAAAATACTCAGGTAAACACGGGCAATTCCGAGGTCTTTTGTCACCCTCACCTGGGTAACACTGATGAGTTTTCCTGAAAACTGTGTTTTATTGATTTTCAGTAAAATATCGGCCATTTCGCGTTGTATGAGGCGGGCAATTTTTTGTTGCCGGGTACTTAATTCTTCCATCGGATTTAATTTTATTACGAACTTCAAAATTACACAAAAAACCCCGAAAGCTTTCAGAGTCCGAAGTAATTAGAAAAATGAAAGGAAAAAATGTTGTCAGGGTTTCAAAAGCTGCTTTTTAAATGCATTCTGAAGGTCTTCGTCGGGTTTGATAATGTTGTAGTTTTCCCAGAAATCGGGGTCATAATTATTGATCATTTCCACAAAAACGTCGCGCTGGGTGAACGATTCGCCCCGTTCAAACCGCCTGATGTCGGTTTTATCGATATCGGTTATCAAAAGGTCGGAAACGCTGTGGTACTCAGAATTTATGCGGTCGAAACGGCTTTTTACCCTGAAAATTACCGACGCTTTCAGATTCAGGAGGTGCCATTTTCCGTCGTAAAACTGGTAATTCACGGTGTAATCGGTTTCGGTGAGTTTTGCTTTCACGCCTTTGGGTTTTTTCTTAATCATCACGGTTTCGGCTTCTTTTAACCCGTTTTTACTGAAACTGAAGTGAATGTGTACAATGGCAAATGTTTCACGGTCAACATACATTTCGCCATTAAACCCCAAGCGGCTGAATTCGGCAACAGGTTTAAATTCAAGCACATAAACCGGATTTTCGTTGTACCAGATCGACCCGGTAATCCGGTAGTTGTACATATTTTGATATTCCGGATCGAGAAAACTTTCGAGGGTTTTTACAATATCGAGCTGAGTGATGGTAAATGGGCCTCCCTGCAACTTAAAGTTAATCCACTGAAACGGTTTTACATCCGGACTCCGGCGTCCTTTCACAATTTTTACCAGGTCGGTGCGGTTCATGTTTGAATAAGAAGCTTTCAGCACCTCCACAACTGCTTCTGAAACATTGATGTAGTTTCCGTCCTGTTTCACGGTTTCACGGTAAAATCCTGTCATCAGACAAGGATCGTTACTGTAGTTTTTTGAAAGATTACGCCTGATATTATCGAGCAACCGTTCAGGCGTTGTAGCGGTTACTTTTATTTCTTTAATTTTAATCGACACGGGTGTCATTGTAATCACATCTTCATCCAGAATTTCGTATGCCGGCATTAATATCTGGCTGAAGCCCATACACGAAATAATAATGGTATCGCGAATAAGATCGGGGTGAATTTTTAAAAGAAAGTTTCCGTCGGCATTCGAAATTGTGCCAATGGGTTTATTCAGAACCGATACTGAGGCAAATTTCAGGGGTTCTTCCTTTTTCCCTTCCACAATTTTTCCTTTCAGGAAAAAGAACTTTTCCGGTATTGAATCAACCGGTATTTCAACAGGAAGTACATTTTCCTGATTTTTTACAATTATTACCTGGTTTTCCAGTTCGAGAAACTTAAAATCATCAGGATTAAACAGTTGACAAAGAACAGTATAAAGCGATTTGTCGGTTACATTGACCGTAAATTTTTCCTGGCTGCTTAGGGCCGAAGCATCATACGAAAAATAAACTCCGGCCTGCCAGCTCAACTGGTCGAGGATTGAATTCAGCGGTTGGTTTTTCAGATTGAGGGTCACCCTGTTTTCGAGAATTGAACCATTCTGTTGTTGCGCTTTCAACAAAAAAGGCATCAACAGAATGGTTAAAATCACTATCGTTACCCGACAAAACATTAAAACAGCTTTTTCAGCTCAAACATAGTTTCAAATTCTTGTCCGTCGCGTAAATATTTCACTTTTATTTTTTTATTTTCCTTGCTTTGCAACAACAGGTTGATATCGTTCAACTCCATTGTTTTATGGTTGTTGTTGTTGATCGAAATAATCTGGTCGTCTTCTTTAATTCCGGCCAGGTAGGCTGGTGAATTTTCACGGATGTTGGAAACTGTGAAAATGGGCAAACCAGGCATCGGGTTGATAATTTCCATGCCACTCATGTTGTAGTTGAAATCTTCTTTTACTTTATGGGTTGGGCGCAAAGTCAGCCTGCTGTTGCGATAGTCAATGGTCACATGAAAACGGCGCAGAATTTCGGCGCCAATCGTCCCGTTTCTATCACTTGCTGAGATTAGTTGATCAACCAGCTCAGAATTCGGGAAAGCCACGATAGGTTGCGGCAATACCATAGGGCCCACCCAGAGGGCTTCAATGCGGCCTTTAATTCCATACAAATCGCCGCCCAAACCCCGGCCAAGGAATGTTTCGATGTGATTTTTCGGGTAGTGAATCCGTTCATCCGATTTTTCGGAGAGCCACAGTGCATCGCTGGCACCCGTATCAACCAAAAGTTTTACCGGTATTTTTGTTGAATCATCGGTTAAAATCGAAGTATTTACATAAGGTTTGTTTCCGTCAATCTGAAGGTTCAGCACGATGTCTTTATTCCTGTCGCGATATTTATAATATTCCGGCTTATTTAAGGTAATATTCTCGTTAATGTAGTCAATTTCAACAACATAATCCTTAAAAAGATTAAACCCGATTAGGCCGTGAACCGGAATTCCGAGAATGTGCGAAATCTGAAACTTTTCATCAATAATCATCTGAACTTCCTGGTTGTTAGCGGTCATTCCGCTGATATGCAATGTATTGCCTCCCGAACGGTAAGCCGTGAGTTCAATTCCTTCACCCAAACCTTTAATTGGAACGGGAGTCATATAATTCAGGTTCAGTTTATTCACAAATGGCAACTCGGTTATAATCGGGTACCTGACTCCGGTATCCAGGATAAAATTCAGGGTATCACTATCGTTAATAGTTACCGGGATAATGATCAGGTTACTTGATGATTTAAATGGAATTGTGATGGATTTTTTCTTCGGGTTGTCGAAAAGAAATCCACGGTTGCTGGCAAAATACTGGTTTGGATTCTGGTCGAGATCCATACTTTTATCCAGCGGAACATAATCGCGGACAACCAGGATGTTGTCTTCAATTTCGAATAGCAGGTAATAATCCTTCATCAGTTTATCGAGCACATATTTTACCGGCTTGTTTGAAATATTAAGACTTATTTTTTTATCGGCAAGCATTTGCGAATTGTAAGAATAATCGAGATTCAAATACTTGCAAATTTTTTTGATTACATCGGTAAGCGATTCATTTTCGACTATAATGCTGATATTCTGATCGAGCGATTCGGTTTTTTTCTCCTGTGCCACCTGGGTTTTCGGAATCAGAATAAGTGCAAATAACGCAATCAGCAAAAATGATTTCATATTTAAAAAAGTTGTTTTCATGGCTTTGAAGTTTGTTATTTACTGGTGCGGCGGGCAAAAGTAAACTGCTCATTTTCCTCGGTCAGTTCCAGGTCAAATGTGAGCCGCACAACATTTAAAATGAACCCGACCGGTTTTTTGTCGAATTGAGCAGTAAGTTTCAAATTGTTTAATTCAGGCTGAACAACTTTAATGTCAACATGGTAAGCTTTTTCCAGGCAACTGAAAACGTCCTGAAGGTCCGATTCGTTAAAAACAAAATTGTGTGTTTTCCACGAAAGATAATTCAGGTTGGTGTTTTCCGATTTTTCGAGCAGGCTGTTTTTACTAAACAGCGTACCTTTTTCGCCGGGAACCAGCAATACCTGGTTGTTTTCGTTCAAAGATTCGCCGTTTCGTTCGGTAACCTGCACTTTCCCGGTGGCAACCACCACTTCAACAGTTTCATTTTCAGGGTATGCACTTACATTAAACGAGGTTCCCAAAACTTTAACCTGTGCATTTCCGGCATTGATAATAAATGGCTTTGAGGCATCGGGTTTCACATCAAAAAATGCTTCCCCGGTGATGGAAACTTCGCGGGTGTTTCCCGTGAAACGCTTTGGAAATACCAGTTTCGAACCGCTGTTTAAGGCAACAACCGAACCGTCGGGCAGTGTATATTCGCTGATTACCTGTTTTTCGGCAGCAATCACTTCGCTGTAAATTTCAGGGGTTTTATTCCTGAAACCAAAGTAATAACCTGCTGAACCCAATAAAACAGCAAACAAAACAACAGCTGCATACTTATAAAAACGAATGATAATTTCCTTTCGGAACCTGTTGTGTTGAACAACTTTCAGTTGTGAACCCTGCATTCTGGCTTTCACCTTTTGTAAAGCAGCAACCGAATTAAAATTATCAGCTTTGTAAAAAGCATCTACAGATACGAGCATTTTCCGGACACGCTCAAGCTCTTCCCGGTTTTCCTCAGATTGGTCCAACCAGGCATCCACTTCCGATTTTTCATCCGGGTTTACCTCGTTTAAGAGGTATTTGGCCAATAACTCCGGACTAAAAAATTCTATGTTCTTTTCGTTTTTCATGATGATATTATGACAAAGCTGTTTTGTTTTACCCTTAATGTTGAAGAAAAAAATTAAAATAGTAGTGTGAGAAATGTGAAACTGTTCCTGAGCAACTCACGCAATGTTTTGATAGCCAGTCCCATTTGTGTTTCAACGGTTTTAATTGAAATCTGGAGTTTTTCGGCAATTTCGTGGTATTTTAATCCCTCCTGCCGGCTGAGCCTGAAAATTTCCTGCCGTTTTTCGGGCAATGAGCTGATGCTGTTCTCAATTTTTTCAAAAAGATCGGGTTCCGGAAAATCAAAATCAGCGCTTAACTGATTTTCGGTATTTTCAGAAACCGTTTTTACATACTTATTTTTTATCTGAACATGATGTAAATAATTTATACAAAGGTTTTTAACCGATTTGAAAAGATAATTATTAACCGATGTTTCAATGTTTAAGCGGTCTCTTTTTTCCCAGAGTTTTACAAAAAAATCCTGCACAATTTCTTCGGCAGCATCATTATCGTGAACAATTTTTGATGCATAAACACACAGATAACCATAGTACTTATGGAAAAGCTGGTCGAAAGCACTTACCTCGCCATTCTTTAGTTTTCTGAAAAGTTCATTTTCATCAGGTTGATTCATAAAGTATTTTGTTCAATTGGCAGGACTAAAGTATAAAATAGTTTGAGTAAGAGTTTTGGTAATTCAGGTTTAATTGATAGTTCTGCACTGATTTGTAAAGTGCGGCGCCGGACCTGTCTGGGGGCAGACAGGTTCAAAATCCGGTTCTGGCAACAGAGTGCGGGTTCGATTCCCGCCCCGGGTGCGAAAAGAGCAGGATTAACGAAAAATACAACAAATCAACGACAGGAAAGCAGGAACTTAGAAAGTTAAAGGAACAAAAAAATTGTTGTTGAAACAGTTTTGGTAATTCGGGTTTAATTTTTAGTTTTGCGAACCAATTTGCAAAAAGCCCAGGTGGCGGAATTGGTAGACGCGCTGGATTCAAAATCCAGTTCTGGCAACAGAGTGCGGGTTCGATTCCCGCCCCGGGTACAAAAAACACTTTACAATTAATTTTTTGTAAGGTGTTTTTTTTTGAGATACAATCGGGATATAAAATTTAAAGTAAGTTGAAACCTGATTTTCACTCTTTTATCCTTTTCAGATGCAAATCCTGAAAATCGAAACTGAAATCAATGTTGGGTGAAATACCTGCCATTTTTATTTCAATCGCTTTGCCTTCCGGATTCAGGTGAAAAGTCGCAAAAGCATCGCAATTCATATCGCTGTAATCCCATTTAACTGCAAATGTGGTGGCTTTGTAAAAAAGCATCTTTCCGGTCAGCAATGGCGACCGGAGCGCTTTCATATACAAATCTTCGCCTTTTTTGAATACTTCCACTTTTCCAAACCAGGGATCTTCATAAATCCCGATATAATTGTTTACATCGATTCCGGCTTCAAACGGATTTTTGGAGGTATTCCACACTGCAGTCAGCACCGAATCGGCATTCGATTGACTCTTTTCAAGCCGGGTTTTCATTTCGCCAATCCTGTCGCGGGTTTTATTTCCGGTAAGAGCATCGATTATTGAGCCGGAAATTGTTGAATAACTCATTCCGCCTGGTATTGAATTGGTCAGAACAATTACGCCGGCATTTAATTCAGGAATTAACGTAACCTGCGAAAGCATCCCTGCCAGTCCGCCGGTGTGGTGAATGACAATGTACCCTTTCATATCGCTGATAAACCAACCCAATCCGTAACCCTGGAAATGATTCCCTGAATTTTTATCGGCGTAAACCCTGAAATTCAGATTTGTGTAAGGATACCACATTTCGGCTTGCCGTTGTTCTGAAAAAATTTGATTTTTCAGTTCATGGCCATATTTGCCTTTGTTTAACTGCATCAGCACCCACGAACTCAAATCTTTGATACTGGAGTAAATTCCGCCGGCAGGAGCAATCAGTTCGTAATTGTCATCGGCACTGATTGTTTTCAGCGTTCCTGTTTCAGAAGAATGGGGTGTTGCAATATTGGTTCTCATGGGAATACGGGCGTAAGCTGCTGCTGACCGGTTCATCCCCAGTGGTTTCATAATTCTGGATTCCACAAATTCTGTCCATTCCATCCCGCTAACCCTTTTTACCACCTCTCCGGCGACAATGTATAAAAGGTTGTCGTAGTCGAATTTTGTTCTGAATGAAGACACCTGTTTCTGGTGCTGAAAGCTGTTCAGAATATCGTTGATGGTATAATCCGGACTTCCCGGGAAAATCAACAGATCACCTGCTCCCAGCCCAAGCCCGCTTCTGTGTGTGAGCAGGTCGATAATGGTAAAATCAGCCGTCACATAAGGGTTGTACATTTTAAATTCTGGGATGTAATCAATCACTTTGTCGTTCCACGCCAGTTTCCCTTCATCAACCAAAATTGCCAGTGTGGCGGCGGTAAAAGCTTTGCTGTTTGAAGCAATGGCAAACAAGGTGTTTTCGTCAACCTTTTCTTTTGTTTCGATTGAATTAACGCCATAACCTTTTGAATGGACAATTTTTCCATCCTTTATCACCGCAATGGCAATACCTGCCTGGTCGGGCATTGCTTTAAACGATTCATCAACCAGGGAATCGATTTGATGACTGCTAAATCCCTGGGAAAAAACAGGGAAATTGAATGTGAACAAATTCACGATCAGGAGTAAAATGACAACGCTGTATTTTTTCATAGTTATTGGTATTTCTGGATTGCTATCAGATTTTGTACTTGTTCACCTTTTTATGTTTCGACGGACTTTCCTTGAATTCAGAAAAAAATTCGTTAAGTAATTGGTACAGATCAGGGTCGTATTTTTTTAATTCCTGGCGGGTGTTCAATTGGTTGTGTTTCCCATCCGGTTTTGCCACTTCGGCATTTACATCAAACCAGTTTTGCACGCCTTCGGCCCAATACTCATAAATATTGGTTTTTGCATAAGTATTCTCGTATTTCCCTTTTGCCACGGCCTGATCGAGCAGTTTTTGCAGTTTGTTGTTAAAATCCGGGTCAACCTGAATAATGCCGATGAGGTGGATGGAATGCGCAAATTCATGGATCAGAATATCTTCAGCATGGTATTTATCAATCTGGTAAGCCAGCAGGTTTTCTTCGGCACACGAAGTCAGCGGAAGGTCAAGGTCGCCGCCCAATCCGCGTGCCCTCACATCCCAGTTCAGGGTCGTATCGGCAGCCAGGTGGGCATGTTCCGGAACATCGGTGGTTCCTTCGTAACGCGCCATCACGGTTACACGGGTTTTTGTTTTTACCATGGCATCGAGCACGGGTTTTGGCAGGTCGCGCGTCATAAAATCGACAATTTTCCAGGCCTGGACCATGGCCGAATCCGGCACCCGCCACGATGAGGTAATGGCAATTCCATTTGCGTTGAGGTATTTTTTGTAGAATTTGTCAAGATTGAGCGAATCAGGCACGCTGGTGACTTTCGGCACCTGGTTTTGGGCACTTGAGTAAAATGTTGGCAGCATGAAAGTGAAAAGGGCAAGCAATGCGAAAGCTATTTTTTGTTTCATTTTTTTAAAGTTTAACCACATAGGAACATAGTTCACATAGAATTTTCTATTGTGCCCTATGTGGTTCATAAATATTTCATTTTGTTATCGAATTCCAATCAGGAGTTGCCTGGTTTAAAAAGTTCCTTACAAAAAAATCGCGGCGTTTCTGTTCCCCGTAATCTCCGCCCAGCGTATGGTTTACCCCCGGCAAAACCACCAGTTCAAAATCCTTCTTGGCGGCAATCAAGGCATTGACCACCTGCATTGTTGAAGCCGGATCCACATTGTCGTCCACTTCGCCAACAATCAACAGCAGTTTTCCCTGTAATTTTGAGGCGTTTTCAACATTCGAACATTCGGCATATTCCGGCCCGATCGGGAATCCCATCCACTGTTCGTTCCACCATATTTTGTCCATCCGGTTGTCGTGGCAACCGCAGGAGGACGAACCGGCTTTGTAAAATTCGGGATGAAACAGCAACCCGGCCAGCGTGCTTTGTCCGCCGGCTGATCCGCCAAACAAACCGACCCGCGTGGTATCCATGTAACTGTATTTCTGAGCGGCAGCTTTGATCCATAAAATACGGTCAGGGAAACCGGCGTCTTTCAGGTTTTTGTAGCAAACATCGTGAAAAGCTTTTCCCCGGTTCGAAGTTCCCATTCCATCAAGCTGAACAATGATAAAACCCAGTTCTGAAAGACCTGAAAATGGTGAATTTGTGGGGCGGAAATTCTTCTGGGTAAACGAACTGTGCGGCCCGGCATAAATGTATTCGATAATCGGGTACTTTTTATGGGGGTCGAAATTGGTGGGGCGGTAAATATTTCCCCAGATATCGGTTTTGCCATCACGCCCTTTTGCCACAAAAGGTTCGGGTGCAATCCAGTTTTTTGCCAGTAAATCAGCGATGTCTGCCTTTTCAAGTTCCATTACCACTGATCCATCCGAAGTACGGCGCAATACAGTTACCGGCGGATCTTGAACGGTTGAATAGGTGTCGGTAAAATATTGGTAATCGGCTGAAAAAGTAGCCGAATGTTCCATCTTTTCCGGAGTCAGGTCAACCAAACCGGAGCCATCGAAATTGATTTTACAGTAGTGGATAAAATAGGGGTCTTCATCAGCATTTCGTCCAGATGCCCGGAAAATGATGGTGCTGGTTTTCTCATCCACTTTTTCAACACCGCGCACAACCCAATTCCCAGATGTAATCTGGTTTTTTACTTTACCGGTTTTGACGTCATAGAGGTAAAGATGGTTCCAGCCGTCGCGTTCCGATGCCCAGATAATTTCCCCGCTTTTTTCCAGGTCGTAACGGAAATATTTGCCGCTGTAATCGATAAAAGTGTTGCTGCGTTCGTCAATAATTACGCGCACTGCACCGGTGGTTCCGTCAACTTCGGCAACCTGAAATACCTGGTGTCCGCGTTGGTTAAACTCGAAGGTAAATGCCGAACTGTTTTGGTTCCATTTCAGGTTCGACAAACTGTATTGATTCTCAAAATCTTTTGTGTCAACCGGAATTTGTTTCAGCGTTTCAATATCAAACAATGAGGGTTTTCTGATGGGCAGCGCGTCGCCGGGTTTCGGGTAATAACGTTTTTGCAGAATAGGCTGCAACTGCGTTTTTGGCGAAGACTCCACAAAATAGATAAAATGATCTTCCGCCTTCCGCACTTTGTTTACTGCCAGCTTTTTCGAATCGGGCGACCATTCGAAATACGACGAGTACAAATCACCGGCCGACCCGTCGAAACTCAGTTGTGTTTCCTTTTTGGTTTTAATGTTCCTCACAAAAACATTATAATTTTTTACAAAAGCCACCCAATTGCTGTCGGGCGATGTAACCGGCTGGTTGCCCAGTTCATCAAAACTTTCGTTCCAGTAGGGCCGTGGCGATTCGGGTTTCATTACCGAATCAACAGCAACCTGGTAAGTTTTCAGGTTACAGCTCCAGTATTTTTTGTCGAAACCAAAACTGATTTTATTGGCTTTCAGGTTCAGTTTCAGACGTTGCAACTGAAGGGTTTTGGCAGTGGTTTTTACGCCTGGCTGTTTGTTTAGTTGATCAACCAGTTTGTTTACATCGAAAGCCGGTTTGCGCGTGGCTTTGGCTGCATCCACCAGGGTGTAGGCAATTCCGTCGCGGGTTTTCACCGGGTACCAGAACACGTGCGTTGAATCAATCCAGTTTACCGATAAAACCTGGTTATAAACCAGGTCGTTCAGTTTGGTGATGGAATCGGCACGCTGGTAATCGGCAATGGTCACCTGCGACGAAACCGTGACGGATAATAAAACCAGCGAAAGCAGTGTCAGAAAATTCCTTTTTATCATGTTGTTATCAATTTATTTATACAGATTTTTTGGGGCGATGTCCTGTTGAAAAAGTGTTTCCCTGTCGTTATAAAAAATAAGAAAATCAGGAGAATCGGGGCTTCCCATATAAGGTGCAAAAGCGCCGTGGCCTGCAGGTTGCCATGGATTTCGCCATACCAGAAAATAACTTAAATCGTAAGGACGGATCACATCAAGCACCATTGTCCACCATTTTGTGTTGGTGGCAATGGGGCCACCCGATTCGCTCACAGTGGCAATTTTCCCTTTTTGTTTTGCCATTTTCGTGATGGTGGCAGCGCAGTTTTTCAATGCTTCCGGGTAATCGGGGCCGCGGTCGTACAAATCGAAGCCAAGTACATCGATAATTTGGTCACCGGGATATCTTTCCAGATATTCTTCATCCGTTTTAAACCGGTCGGTTGAATATACATACAACAGGTGATGGATATTTTTATCATTTTGCAGGTAGTTTACCGTAAAATGCCAAAGTGCCTTGTATTCTTCAACCGTGCAAAGATTTTTCCCCCACCAGAACCAGCTGCCTGTGTGCTCGTGAAAAGGTCGGAAAAGTACCGGAATAAAAGTATCGTCATCGGTTTTCAGGCTTAAAAGGAAATCGGCCAGTTTATCGAGATATTCTTTAAAAACCTCGTGTTTCGGGCCACCGGGCAAGATCGATTTTACCACTTCTTTGGATGAAACATCCCATGAAGTGCCACCTGTCAGCGGGTTGCGAAGGTGCCAGCTGATGGTATTCACACCGCCGCGGGCATATACAGTTTTGATCCAGTCCCTGATTTTGTCGAAATGTACCGAATCAAGACTGTAAGGAACTCCCAGTTCCAGGTGGCCCAGTTCCCAGCCATAAACAGCCGGATAATCGCCGCAAACGTCTTTCACATCCGAACGGCCTTCTTCATACACCCAGCCATGACCATAAGCAAGGTCATCCTGGTGGCCAAACATCGTTCCCGTTTTTTGCAACCTGAAAAGATTCTGATAAAGCTGAACAGTTTCGGTGGTGGCTTTTTTGTCGGTTGGCTGCTGTCCCTGCACAACGCCCTGGAAAAACAGAACCATCATGAATAAAATTGTAATTGGTTTCATCTGATGTCAGTTTTGTTTAGTTTGCCTGGCTTTATAAGAATATTGCCGGCAAACGAAAATAATCATTCAGAACGATTTTTTCCGAAATGTTCAGGAATAACTGACAATGCTGTCTTTTTAAAATGAAATTTATAGTTATTGTTGATTTGTTTCCGGGGGATTTTCCGCGCCAGGTTTGTGGAATATTTTTTGTTAATTTTTCAGTTCATAAACTAATTAAACAAACAAATGAAAAGTCTTTGCCTGCTTGTTATTTTTCTGCTTGTTTATGGAACCGAAATTACCTTTGCTGCCGGAAAAGATTCAACAGAATCACGGACTACATTTGTTTTTGAAAAGGTTTATCTCCACACCGACCGCGAATTGTATGCGCCGGGCGACGATATCTGGATGAAATCATATCTTGTAAGCGGCATAAACAACCGGCTGATCCCGGGTTATAAAAACATTTATTTTCAGTTGATTTCCGATTCTGGCAGAATTGTACTCGATAAAATTCTTTTGTCGAAAAACGGGAAAGCTGCCGGAGATGTTCAGATCCGTCAGGACATGCCCGATGGTACTTACACAATACGTGCTTACACCCGGTATCTTCAGAATTTTGGTGAAGAAAGTTATTTCCACAAAAAGATTGTGATTGCCGGTTCAAAAAACTCGCTTGAACTAAACATGGATGATGAAGCGGCTGACTCGAAAATAGCGGTGGATTTTTTGCCCGAAGGCGGCTCACTGGTATTGAATGGGATCAATCATGTGGCTTTTAAGGCCATTGATGAAAAGGGCCGTGGAGTGGATGTAACCGGTAAAGTGGTGGATGAAACAGGCGAGGAAGTAGTTACTTTTCAATCGCGTTACAAAGGAATGGGAACTTTTATACTGATGCCGCAGGAGGGGAAGAGTTATTTTGCGTTGCTGGATAGATTCCCCGATTTCAGGTATGAATTTGACGAATCGGCTCCTGATGCCATTGCCCTGAACTGCAAGTCAGACGGAAATTACCTGCAAATCACACTTACCCGCAACCTGAAAATACAGACACCGCAGGAATTCCTGCTGAAAGCAAGCCACAAGGGAATAGAACTGTTTTATTCCCAGGTTAAAATGACCGGTTTTCAACATGCACAGCGATTGTTTAAGGGACTTTTCCCCCCGGGAATTTCGAAAATCACGCTACTTGACTCACAAAACAACATTGTTGCCGAACGGCTTGTTTTTGTGAAAAACAACAATGACCAGGCTGTTCAACTCAAAATAAATAAGGACGAATACCGGACCCGCGAAAAAGTAAAGATTGATATTACCTCGCTGCTGCCCGAAACCGACACAGTTGCATCGCTCTCGTTATCGGTGGTGAATGAAGACTATCTAAGTTCCACGGGAAATACACAAAATATCGAAAGTTATTTGTTGCTCGATTCGGAGTTGAAAGGATCGGTTGAGTCACCGGCAGCCCTTTTCAGCGACGAAAACGGAATTTCAGCCGATGAAAAACTGGATTTGGTAATGATGGTTAATGGCTGGCGGAGTTACTACTGGAACGACCTTGACCTTTTCAGGGAAAAACAACTGACCGGGTGGGATGATTATGGCCTATCGATAAAGGGAAAAGTGGTGAAACAGTGGGGCGGCAAACCTGCCGATGAAGCGAAAGTGGTGCTCGGGCCTTTTTCCAGCGGGTTGCTTTTCGAGGAAACAAAAACCGACTTAAACGGAAACTTCGGTTTTAACAGGCTTTACCTGAAAGATAACGCGAGGATTATGATCAACGCACAAACAAAAACAGGCAGCAAACGAACCAATATCATACTGGAGGAACCATCGCTGTTTGATTCAACAATTACATTTGAAAATCTGAACACAATCTGTCCCGGAATCAGTGTTCCGATGAAGTTCTACCGCGAGAATTATTACCGAAAGATTTCGGAGACAGAATATCTGGTAAAATCCGGTATTCTGCTCGATGAGGTAAAAGCAGTGGGTAATTTTATCTCCGGCGATGGTCATTTCAGGCTGTATTCCGAACCCGATGTTTCGCTGGTGATTCTGGAGGAAGATATCGATCATTATTTTAATATTCTGGATTACCTGCAGGGCCGGGTTGCCGGTGTTGATGTGGTGGGTGAAGAAATCCGCATCCGGGGAGCCTCAAAAAATCCGCTTTTACTGGTTGATGGTATTGAAACACCCTGGTCCGACACCCGCAATATCCCGATGGGCGATATCGACAAAATAGAAATCCTGAAATCGGGTTATGGCATGTCGGTTTATGGTTCAAGGGGTGGCGATGGCGTGATTTCTGTTCTTACAAAGATGGGGCGTGGCGAATGGGAAAACAGCTGGGAACGGATCATTCACGGAAGGCTCACTGCTTCTTTCAGGGGATTTCACCAGCCGCGCGAATTTTATTCACCAAAATATTCAGCCGGAAATATCAACGACCCAAAACCCGATCACCGGCCGGTTTTGTTGTGGAATCCCGAAGTTCAGTTTGAAAACGGCAGGGCAGTTATTGAGTTATTCACCGCCGATAACCTGGCCCGCTACCATATTTTTGCTGAAGGAATCAGCAAAAACGGTAAAATCTGCTGTGCCACAAGTTTGCTAACGGTTTCGATACCAAGAAAATAAATTATACTCAGAATTTTTGCATCAAAAATTTACAAATTGTAATTTACAAATTGTAAATTGCAAATTGTAAATTACAAATTGCAAACAATGAATTATAAGAAACCTGACACTCCGTTTCCGACAGTGGGTTATTACGGTCCGGATTACTTTTGCGACCGAGAAAAGGAAACAGAATCGCTGATTTCAAATATAAGGGGCGGACAGTCAACCACGCTTGTATCCATTCGCAGGATGGGAAAAACAGGCCTGATAAACCATTTAAAACACACACTTTCAGATAATTATATTTTTATTTATGCCGATATTTTACCTACCGAAAATCTTCACGAATTTCTGAATAAATTGGCTTCTTCAATTCTCAATTCAGTTCCTGAAAAAAGCAGTATTGGAGAAAAAATATGGCATTTTATAAAATCGCTCCGAACGGTTTTTACATTCGACCCGCTCACCGGTGAGCCACAGGTTTCGTTTCATATTCAACCCAAAGAAAGCGACAACCAGGTTGAGCACCTTTTTGCATTTCTTGAGAAACAGGAAAAAAGGGTGATTATTGCAATCGACGAATTTCAGCAAATCCGCGAATACCCCGAGAAAAATGTGGAGGCTTGGCTTCGCAGTATCATTCAGCAACTTACCAATATTACTTTTATTTTCTCCGGCAGTCAGCAGCATTTAATGCATGATATGTTTTCAAATCCATCAAAACCTTTTTTTGGAAGCACAGTTTTTATGCATCTCGACAAAATAGGGGAAGTGCCTTATTCAAACTTTATTATAAATAAATTCCGGGAAGGAGGTAAAACCATTCCCGGAGAGGTTGTAAAAGCCATTCTGCAATGGACAAACCGGCATACTTTTTATGTGCAGCTCGCCTGTAACCGGGTATTTCTGAATCCGGCAAAAACAATTGATATTGATTTGTGGCATTTCGAGGCTAAAAATTTGCTCAACGAACAGGAATATCTTTTTTTTGGTTACCGCGATGTACTTACAAAACACCAGTGGAAACTTTTACGGGCAATTGCTTTCGAGGGAGAAGCAACATCGCTTACATCAAAGGAATTTGTTCAAAAACATAATCTTGGAAGCCCGGCTACCGTTTTACGTTCACTTGAATCAATTCAGAAAAAAAACCTGATTTTCAGCCAGCACAACGAAAACGGGACACTTTTTTACAGTGTTTACAATGTTCTGTTTGAACGTTGGATTCAAAATCAAACGCTTTAATAATGCTTTGCATCCATCTTAAAAATACCGACCCGTATTTCTGCCTCGCTGCCGAAGAATATTTGCTGAAGAATTTTACCGACAATATTTTTATGCTCTGGCAAAGCGAAAATGCGGTGGTGGTGGGCAAACACCAGAATGCCGCCGCCGAAATTAATCACCGGTTTGTACACGAAAACAATATTGCCGTTTGCCGCCGGATTTCGGGTGGCGGAACCGTTTTCCACGACCCGGGCAATGTGAATTTCACTTTCATTAAAAATGTAAAAAGCCCTGCTGAAATCAGCTTTAAGCAGTTTACCGCGCCTGTAGTTGAGGCGCTGGCCAAACTCGGAATCGAAGCCACCACTTCGGGACGCAACGATTTGCTGATTAACGGGCTGAAAATATCGGGGAACGCCGAACACGTGTACAAAAACCGGGTTTTGCACCACGGAACACTGCTTTTTAATTCCGACCTCGAAAAACTGGGCCAGGCCATCAAAGTTACTCCCGGAAAATACGAGGGAAAAGCCGTGCAGTCGAACCGCAGTCCGGTAGCCAATATTTCGCACTTTCTGAAAACCCCGATGACAAAAGAGGAGTTTATGAGGTTTTTGCTGGATGTTC
>JAJUGS010000211.1 GCA_029265875.1 Prolixibacteraceae bacterium | reverse complement strand
TCTGTTGTAACCGACCAGGGGAAACCGGCTGGTGTGCCTTTCAGCATAACATTGAATAAAGGGGAGGTTTACCAGGTGCAATCCCTGAACCGGCGTAACCTGGCCGGGCAGGGCGATTTAACAGGAAGCAGCATCAAATCGGATAAGCCGGTTGCCGTTTATTCGGGAAATTTCAGCGTGGTAATTCCTGCACAAAACAACGTCGGCGGATTTGATCACCTTTTTGAACAAATGCCACCGGTTCAAACCTGGGGTCGCGAGTATTATACAGTTCCATTGTTGACCCGCCGTTCTGATCTTTACCGGATTATTGCCTCGGAAGACAGCACCTCGGTGCAAATTGGGAACCGCCCGAGGCGTTTAATCAACAGCGGAGAATGGTTTGAATTTGCTTTGCAGAGTTATGAACCCTCGCGGATTTTTGCCGACAAACCGGTTATGGTGGCACAATTCAGCCAGTCGAACAGCACCGATTCAAATGGCGACCCGTTTATGATTATTCTGAGTTCAGTCAGCCAGTCGAAAAATGATGTGACTTTTGTGGCTTATAATTCAAACCAGATCCGGAATTACTATGTAAATGTGGTTGCCCCGACTTCAGAAATCAACAATATTCTTTTTGATGGAAATCTTATAAGTAACCAGTTCAGGCAGTTTGCGGGGACTAACTATTCTTATGCACAATTAACAACCAGTCCCGGAACACACCATTTGCAAAATATAAACGAAGATCGTGGTTTTCTGGCCTATGTTTATGGTTATGGGGGTTACGAATCCTATGGTTACGGTGTGGGTTTTAATCTTGATCTGGTTCTGGATATCGGTCAGAATATCGATTTTGAGGGCGACACGCTCCCGATGTGTAAAGGATCGCAGGTGCTTCTTGATGCCGGGCCCTACTTTGATGAATATCTTTGGAATACTGGTGACACCACCCAGAAAATTATCGTTAATACTGAAGGAAAATATTGGGCAATCGGGAGAACCATCGATGGTTGTGAGCGAAAAGATTCGATTTATGTAATTCTGGCTGGTAAAGTGAAACCCGATATCGGTCCTGATGAAAGTGATTGTGCGCCTTATTCAAAAATTCTTGATCCGGGACCGGGATTCAGAACTTACGAGTGGAATACAGGCGATTTAACACAAACGATTAAAGTTGACAAAACCGGCCAGTATATTCTGACTGTAACCGACCGTTTCTGGTGTGCCACCCGCGATACCATGAATTTAACGGTTTTTCCGGTTCCTGAAATAAAAATGATAAGCTCACCGATTGTTTGCGGAACGCTGAACCATACCATCGAACTTCAGTTTTCAGGTATCGATGAAAGTGCTGTCAACAGGGGGAAAATGGGTTGGAACACCGGACAGCCATCGAAGTTGTCGTTTAAGATGCTTACAAATACAACCGCCAAAGTTCAGGTTACTGAATGGGGCGAGTACGATGTTTCCTACAAATTTAAAACGGCTGACAGTTGTGAGGTAACCGGAGTTTTAAAACTGAAATTTGCCGAAATACCCACAGCAGAATTCAGGTTTGCCGATGATTCAAACGACAAATGCAGAGGCTACAACCGTGAAGTGGTTTACACCGGAAATGCCACGCAGAATGCACATTATTTCTGGGATTTCGGAAACTGCCTGGCCGATTCGGTTAACTGGAACCGGTGGCGGGTTTCTCTTTCTCCCGGTAACTCAAAAGCAAAAATTTCGCTTTATGTGGAAGAAAACGGCTGTTTCAGCCCCGATACTTTTAAGTTGGATATTGGCGCCAATCCCGATTTTGTGATGAATACCGCCAGAAGCCGGGGCTGCGATTCGGCTTTCATCAATTTTTCGGGTGAATTGAAAGTGACAGATAATGTTGAATTTGAATGGAATTTTGGCGATGGATCGGCCATCAGCACCCAGCAAAATCCATCTCATTTTTACAGCAAAAAGGGTTTTTACGATGTTTCACTCAAAATTACCAACACCGACAATGGTTGTTTTGTCGGGTTTACAGAAAAGGAAATGGTAAAAATCTTCCCGACACCGGTTGCTGATTTTAAGGTTGATCCTCCATCCTGCGCCGACAGTATTGTTCAGGCTGTTTATTTATTCAACATCGATTCGTCGGTTTGCAACTGGAGTTTTACCGGTGCTCACCAGGTTGGAACAGGAAACGATACAATTTTTGTTTTTCCCGATGATCCCACCGGAATCATCCGTTTACAGGTCGATGAGTTTGGTTGCAAAAGTGCCTGGTCTGAAAAACCGGTAACCCGCAAACCGTTTTTCGATATCGAAACCGATACCGATGAAGGATGCCAGCCTTTTAGCGTTAAAACAATGGCAGTTTCAGCAGATGAATCATTGGTTTACACCTGGATTACAGATTCTTTAATCGCAGAAGGGAATGAACATTATTTTACTATTGATTCTCCGGGGAAGATTGGTTTCAAACTGGCGGCTTATTCAGCAATTACAGGATGTTCCGATACAATATTCAATCCCGGCTTGGTTACCGTTTATCCAAAACCTGAAGCGAAATTTGAGGTTGATTACCCGGTTGCCATTATCGACAATGCCAGCCTTACTTTTACCAATCTCACAAACGATGTCGGCAGCTTTAACTGGAATTTTGGCGACGGCAGCACTTCGCAACTTGAAAACCCGGTACACCGGTACACAACTGTGGGAAAATATCCGGTGAGTTTGATTGCCGGAACAGAAAGGGGCTGCCTCGACACCACTTTTTCTTTTGTCGAAATTGTACCGTTTACCACTTACACGCCCAATGCTTTCCGTCCCGACAGTGAAATTGCTGAAAACAGGCTTTTTATGCCCGTAACAGTGGGTGTTGATCCCGGTAACTTTTCGTTGTTGATATTTAACCGTTGGGGCGAAGTGGTTTTTGAGTCGGATAGTCCTGATTACAAATGGGATGGAACCACCAAAAACAACCAGCCTGCACCTGTTGGTAATTATATCTGGAAAGCCGAATTTTCAGATGTCCAGGGTTTTTTTCATTCCATCAAAGGCCAGGTTCTGCTGATCAGATAAAAAACGGCAGGATTATTTCTGTTTTGATTATTGAAGTTTTCAATATTGACAAAAAATTGTGAATAAGTATAGGTGCGAACAGAAATATTCATACATACGGATTCATTAACTTCGCAGGAAACAGGATTGAAGATTATGCCGTACCGACGCTTACCAACTACAGATAAAGCACGAATGAGAGCTTTGGAAGCTGCCCTTCAGAAAGCAGACTTTAAAAACGGGAAAGTTGCTATCTCCGACAAAACAATCGAAGAACTTCAGAATGTAAAAAGCAAGTTTGAAAACATGCTGACACATTATGAAATGAATATACAGATTCAGGCGGATAAAAACCATGTGTACAAAGCGGCCATGGAAAAAGCCAGGATGTATGTCGATCATTTTATCCAGGTACTTTATCTGACCTCTGAAAGGGGCGAAATTAATGGCGGCATAAAATATTACGGGCTTGAGGAGTTTAATGGCAAAGTTCCGCCGCTGAATACCGAAGAAGAAATCCTTTTCTGGGGAAACAAAATTATTGAAGGCGAGCAGCAGCGTATCCGCAACGGCGGAAGCGCCATTTACAATCCATCCATCGCGCTGGTTCGCGTTAAGCTGGAAGAATTTAAAGATGCGGCCATTTTTCAGCAAAACCTGAAACGAAATACCCAGCGTACTTACAATGCGATGCAGGAACTGCGCAAAACCACCAACGATTTTATCAGCCAGTTATGGAATGAAATTGAGGAAAGCATTGATACTGAAGTTCCGAAACACAAACGCCAGATTGCACAGGATTACGGCATCGTGTATATTTTCCGCCGCAAGGAGAAGAAAACGCTTACTGCCAAAGAACTGCAGTGCGACCTGCTATTTGATTTTGCCTGATTTTTTTCTGATAAATTTCTTTACTGAAGATACCGCTGCTCTTTTGCAGCCGGGGCATTTTCCCGTTTTATCAGCCAGAGCAAAAGGGCAACCACAGCAATACTTACTACTGAAAAGTAAATACCATCTCCACTTGACCCGATTTCTTCAAACTCAGGATTGATGGCTCCTTTGTCGATCAGGTACATTCCGGTTACTGCCACGCCGTTGTTGACAAAATGGGCAATAATCGGCAGCCACATTGAACCGCTCCATACAAGCAAATAACCGAACATCACCCCCAGCAACATTCTTGGGATGAAACCATAAAACTGAAAATGCAGCGCGCTGAAAAGGGCTGCAGCAATCCAGATTCCCCAGTGCAGGCTGCGTGTCCAGTTGCTGAAAATCCGCTGTACAACTCCCCTGAAAAGCAGCTCTTCACCAATCGCCGGTAAAAAGGCAATCATAAAAAGGTTAAAAAGGAAGCCTCCAAAACTGTCCGTTTTCAGAAATTTTTCGGTCAGTTCGGCAGCCATTTCTTCACGGGTTTTTATCCAGTTTTCAACACCCGAAAGCCATTCGGGCAATTTCATGTTTGCATTCAGTTCTCCGAAAAGATTGATTACCGGAATGGCCGAAAAGCCCAAAATCAAAACAAGCAAAACAGATTGCGTGGTTGCGGTTTTATTCAGCTGAAGATATTCTGCAATTTTCCCGTAATAAAGCCAGGCAAGAATAAAAGGCGGGACAATAAAAACACCCACCGACTGAACCACCTGGAAATATTTTAACAATGCAATATTTTCACCACTGAAAACATCAATACCTCCAGCTATCGACATCATCGACTCAAAACCAAAAATAGGGATTGCCACTACCAGCGATATCAGCATAAAGACAATAAAACTTGCCACTACCACAAAAATTGCAAACATCAACTGGGGAAACGGCTTCATTTCTTTGAAAATAGCTCTTAACATTTTTCTTATGTTTTGTGCAAAGATAAAAAGTTGGCTGAGACTTGTTGTGAATGGTTGTGAATGATCGTGACTTATTGAGCTCAATGGGTTTTAATCTCAATTAGTCTCCATAAGTCTCAATCAATCTCTTTCTGCCACTTTTCTCTTACCTTTATCGAATAAATTCAGTGTAATGGAACTCAATAAATCAATCATCGGAATGGTGCACGTGGCCGCTTTGCCCGGAACCCCACGAAATACAGCAGGGATTGCAGAAATTGTTGATAACGCCCTGCGCGATGCTGAATTGCTGGCCGAAGGCGTCGTGGATGCCATTATGATTGAAAACATGCACGACAGGCCTTATCTGAACCGGATTGTCGGGCCCGAAATTGTTTCAGCAATGACAGCCATTGCCGTTGAATTGCGGCGCAAAATGAATTTACCGTTGGGAATTCAGATTCTCGCAGGAGCCAACAAAGCAGCGCTGGCTGTGGCGCTGGCAGGCGGTTTTAATTTTATCCGTGCCGAAGGTTTTGTTTTTGGCCATCTGGCCGATGAGGGCTGGATAAACAGCGACGCCGGCGAATTGCTGCGTTACCGGAAACAAATCGGGGCGGAACAGATTAAGATTTTTACCGATATTAAAAAGAAACATGCATCACACGCAGTTACAACCGATGTTACAATTGCCGAAACGGCCAGATCAGCAGCATTTTTCCTGAGCGACGGTGTGATTGTTACTGGTACTGCCACCGGTGAAAAAGCGCTGGTAGAAGAAGTAAAGGCGGTGAAACTGTCGGTTAAAATTCCGGTTATTGTTGGTTCCGGAATTGATGAACGAAATATTCATGAATACTGGAATTCATCCGATGCATTTATTGTCGGCTCGTCGATAAAAGAGCATGGACGCTGGGAAAACCCGGTGGATCCGGAGCGGGTCAGAAACCTGGTGTTAAAAGTAAATCAGCTTAAAAAATCAGAATAGATGTTAACCCTGCTTACCCTGTTTTTCACTTCGTTTGTGGTGGCATTCAGTGGTGCCATGATGCCGGGACCCTTGATGACAGCCACCATCAGCGAAAGTGCCATGCGCGGTCCGTGGGTGGGGCCCAAAATGATTGCCGGACATGCCCTTCTCGAAATATTACTGTTGATAACCTTGTTTTTCGGGTTGGAACCGGTTTTTAAAAACGAATGGTTTTTTGTCATCGTTTCCCTGGCAGGCGGGGGAATCATGATCTGGATGGCCACCGGAATGTTTCGTTCTATCCCCACACTCGAAATCAAAACCGTCACAACTTCTTCAAAAAGAATGAATTTATATCTGTCAGGAATTCTGATGAGCCTGGCAAATCCCTACTGGATTATCTGGTGGGCAACTATTGGACTGGGGTATGTCATGATTTCGAAAACACATGGAGTTACCGGTGTCATTTTCTTTTTTCTCGGACATATTTTTGGCGACCTGGTCTGGTATTCCGCCATATCGTTCGCGGTTGGCAAGGGCCGGCGGTTTTTCAGTAACCGCACTTACAAAATCCTTGTGGGTTCCTGTGCTGTTTTCCTTTTGGGTTTTGCTGTGTGGCTTGTGGTTACCGGGATTGGAAAGGTGATTGGGTGAATGGGAAAATGGGTGATTGAGTGAATGAGTTTTTGCGTAATTGAGGAAATACAGGAAAACTGTTAAAAAGTACACAGCGAAAAATTGTAAATTGTAAATCCGTAAATCGTAAATATCCTGAAATTAGCTTTTCCCTTCCAGCCAATCCTTAAATTCTTTTACTTTTTCGCGGGCAACCAGAAATTCATCGTCGATGGGAATTTGCACTTTCAGTTTTAATCTTGAATTACTGTAAGTTATTACGTCTTTGATGCTTTTCAAAGCAACAAGGTATTTGCGGTTGATGCGGAAAAACTGCGCCGGATCAACCAGTTGTTCCACCTGCTCAAGGCTCTGGTCGATTACATAATCCTTGCCGTCGTTTAATTTCAGAAAAGTGCCTTTTTGCATGCTGTAGAAATACAAAATATCAGTGGTTTCGGCCACGCGAAGATGAGTGCCCACTTTAACCAGGAATCTTTCGCGGTAGTTTTTCTTTTTCAGCGAGTGGATAATTTCTTCGAGTGCCTGGGATGTTATGGGCGACGAAACAGGCTGTTTCAGACTTTCAAATTTCAGGAGTGCCTTTTCAAGTTCTGACCGGTCGATGGGTTTTAGTAAATAATCGATGCTGTTTACCTTAAAAGCCTGGATGGCATACTGGTTAAAAGCGGTGGTAAAAATCACGGGCTGGTTGTAGCCGGTTTGTTTAAAAATCTCAAAACTGAGTCCGTCGCCTAATTGAATATCAAAAAAAGCGAGGTCGGGAGCCGGGTTGTTTTTGAGCCAGTTGACGGTGCTTTTGATGGTGTCGCACACGGCAATGACTTTTGCCCCGGGGCGTAAAGAAGCAACATTGGCGGCCAATTGGGCAGCGGCTATGGGTTCGTCTTCAACAATCAGAATATTCATTTTTCAGTTATTGAG
>JAJUGS010000200.1 GCA_029265875.1 Prolixibacteraceae bacterium | reverse complement strand
TCATAGTCTTTATAATACTTTTTACTTTTAATTTCAAGGACCAGTGGTAATAATTCCTCGTAAATTTTTTGTCTTAAATCCTGAACTGCACCATTTTCATTTTCCTTATACTTTTCGAAATATTCAACAGCTGAAATTGGCTTTCCGAAGTTGACCAATACCTCGCGGTTAAATTTCCAGTAGCTTGAGTAATAAATTCCGGTTGGGATTATCTGAATATCAAGGTTATTTCCGGCTTTTTCCAAAGCCATAAAAGCAATGCGCGGAACAGCCTTTTTGTGCACAAGCATTTGCCTTTTTCCTGAGTGGGCGGCTTCGGGAAATAAACCGAGTACGCCATTATTGGCAAGTACTTTTATTGATTCGGTGAAGGTTTCATCATTTTTTGACAGGTTTTCCTTTCCGTCGCGCATCCGGTAAACCGGCATAATTTTCAGAAATTTGAGAATGGCTGCAATGTGTTTGTTTTTAAAAATATCGGCGCGTGCCAGCCAAACCGGCTGAAAATTAGTGTGAAGCAGAATGGCCAGCGGGTCACTCAACGCGTTCTGATGATTGGGCGCTAAAAGTATTGGTTTGTTATTTGGAATGTTTTCCCTCCCGGTAACAACCACTCTTTTGTGTATGATCCAATCTGCAAACTGGACGTATTTCTTTAACACAGCATAGCCAAACGACCACTTCTCGTAACTCATAATTCAATATTGTTTATACAAGATTGATAGTTCCTATTAAATTTCAGGTGATTGGTTATTATTGATTTATATAGTAAATACCGGAAAATAGGATCGTTTTTCCCAAAAGTTATCCTGAAATTTTCCGGTTTACAAGCAGAGCTTTCTTTCACTTCGATTTTCTTTGTTTAACAGTTAAAACCCCAAAATCAAAAAAACGCGTAAAAATAGCTTAAATAGTAAATTTTTCTTTGTTTTCTGTAAAAAGCTCATTGAGAAAGTGAAAATAAGAAAACAAATGATTCGGTCAGCAAAAAGCCGGAATCTTTAATTGCAGGTTCCGGCTTTTGATAAAACAATGAACTGTTTATTCAATTAGTAATTTTCTCATTTTAACAGTTATATCGGTATTTTCCATGATTCCGGTAAATTCCTGCGCACCCGGTCCGTATGAAAAAACGGGCACCATAACGGCAGTATGATCGGTTGTGGGAAATGATCCGATCACCACGCCCTTTTGCATATTACCGCCGGTTATAGCCATTCCGCCGGTTTCATGATCGGCAGTAACAATAATCAGGGTTTCCCCATCTTTTTCGGCAAATTCCAGGGCTTCACCAATAACTTTGTCAAAATCAAGCATTTCTTCAACAATATAGCGAGTGCTCGAAGCGTGTCCGCCCCAGTCGATCATCGATCCTTCCACCATCAGGAAAAATCCTTTTTTATTATTATCGAGAATATTTAAAGCCGTTTTTGTGGCAACCGGCAACATATCTCCCCGTTCAGCAACGCGTCCGTTATGCACTGGTGCAGTAAGCCCCGCGAGTTTTCCTTTTTTTACTTTGCTGATTTCCATTATGTCCGTTTCAACCTGATAACCTTTTGATTTCAGTTCTTCCATCAGGTTTCTTCCATCTTTTCTTTTAGAGAAATGATCAATCCCTCCACCAATAAAAACATCAATATCAGTTTTCAGAAAATCGGTGGCAATTTCTTCATACATACTTCTTCCGTCCTGGTGTGAAATAAACGAAGCGGGTGTTGCGTGTGTGATTGCTGACGACGAAACAAGCCCGGTGGCAAGTCCTTTTGCTTCGGCTTCCTCAAGAATCGATTTTACCGGTTTGCCATCTGCATCCACTCCAATTGCCCCATTATTGGTTTTATGGCCTGATGCAAGTGCCGTTCCGCCGGCAGCACTGTCGGTAATATAACCATTGGCCGATTGGGTTTTAGAAAAACCGATGTGTTTAAAGTTTTCGAGAAACAGATGCCCCTTGTTGGCTGTTAATCCGGCAAAAACCTGCGAAACTCCCATTCCGTCACCAATTAAAAGAATAATGTTTTTGGGTTTTTGAGTTTTGAATTTTTGCGAGAAAGATTTTACCGGGTAAATGTCTTTTGCTTCGTAAATCTTTTCTATCGAATCTGATTTCGCTTTCAGATATTGATCTTGTGCAAAAACCTGAACCCCGATTGTAAGCATTAAAAAAAATAGACCGAATTTTGTGCGCATTTTTTTTGAATTTTTTAAAATATTAGAAGCGTCAAAATTAGGCAGAAATCGATTAAGCAGCTAATTCGCCTGTTAAAAAACGTTAAAGCGAACTGGCCTGTTTGCCTTTGTCTGACATCTCATTCAGATACTTTTTATTAAGCGAAAAGCTTGTTCCTTCGGGGGAGTGAAGTATGTCGACAACTTTCATAATAATCAGGTTTGTAAGTGTTTCTTCGGCTGTAACCCTCGAAATATGGGCAAGTTTGACAAACTTTGTAAAGGAAATGGTTTGATTTTCATGGAGGTAGTCGATGAGTATTTTTTCTGTGTCTGAAATGGTGAAAATCAAAGGTTTCCTGCTTTTTCGCCAAACATTAACCTGTATTTTATGGGCAATGCAGTTTTCGTCTTTTACCCTGAAATAGGCAATCCATTTCCCCGATTCATCTTTTGCAAAATGGGGTTTTTCCCTGCTGGGTTCCACTTGAATCTCCAAAACGGTTTTTCCTTCAACATTCCATTGGCGGGTTGTAAATTTTACGGGTGGTTTGCTGTAAATGCTGGCTGCCGATTCAATCATATAATACTCCTCTTCAGTCTTGACTCCTGCAATTTTCCCGTTGTCTTTTACTCCTATCAAAAGCCGGCCACCTTCGGTATTGGCAAAAGCCACCAGCGATTTGGCAATCTTTTTCGAGTCGCTGATACAGAATTTGAAATCCTGATGAAGATGTTCTCCTTCTTTGATTAATTTGTATAAATAGGTACTCAAAACCATTGATTAAAGACGGGATTTGTAATAAACAGAATCCTGTTTGGTTTGCAGCTCCCGGTTTTCGTGCGGCTGTGAAAATAGGGATTTAAATCAATTCCACCATCATATTTTGCCGGATGGTGTGATGTTTTAAATCAATGTCGTTTTATTTATGAGAATAAATATAGTTTTAACCGCAGAGAACTGCAAAGCCTATTGCTGAGAACCGCAAAGAAATGATATTATAATTGACTTTGCGGTACTTTGCGCTTTTTCAGCGTACTTTGCGTTTAAATTTTTCAGTATTCAGAATATAAACTAAACGGCATTGTGTTTTAAAAACTTTTAACGACAGATACCCGGTTTGACGGCAAATTAATTTTATAGCCCGAAAGGTTGCTGAAAACCAATGGATGAGGTAAATAATGAATCAAAAATTCAAAAATTCAGGGATTTATCCTGTTCATAATTTTTTCAATCCTGATTTTATCTTCACGAAGCAGAATTAACTGGATTTTTTCCTCTTCGAGTTTGTCTTTTACCCGGGGACCGACTTCGCCGGTAATAATCGAGGTTATTTTCATCTTTTTCAGTAGCTCAATTAATTGCAATCCACTGTTTTCTTCATCTCTGAAAGGATTTTCAATAACTGAATACTGGTTGTCTGCCGGGTTAAAAATCACGATAAACATCGATTTTCCAAACCTGAGGTCTAAAAATGATTTCAGGGTTTTTCCCATCGAAGTGATTGCAAACAGTTTCTCCATTGTATAAAGGTTTGTATTTTGATTTTTTGTTATTGGTTTAATTCTTCCCAATATTCAACAGCGCGGCGGGTATGTGGTATAACAATGGTTCCGCCAACCAGGTTGGCAACACCGAATATTTCAAATATTTCTTCCGTCGTAACGCCCAATTCATAACATTTTCCGAGATGATATTTAATACAATCGTCGCAGCGCAATACCATCGATGATACAAGACCTAACATCTCTTTGGTTTTGCTGTCGAGTGCACCATCCTGGTAGGTGAGGGTGTCGAGACTATAAATTCGTTTCATCACCTTGTTGTCTGAAGCCAGAATTTTTTCATTCATTTTTGCCCGGTACGCATTAAAATCATCAGCAAGTTTCCCCATTTTTGTTGTCATTGAATTGTTATACAGCAGCTTATAAGTACTGCTTAAAATCTTGTCCGAAATTAAATTTTTCGATTTAAATATTCCTATCGCCCGTTCTAAAAATAATGGAATAATTTTTCTGATATCAGTATTTCATGTCAAATTTTTAACCGAATTGCAACAGGTGTAAAACAATGTTAATCCAACTTTATTATTTTTCTGTCGTTAATAATCATGTCATTTTTTGAGGGTATTAAAATCACTGTAAAAGAATAACTTGGAAAGCTGACTTTGAAAATGTATGTTAATCCTGAATTTAACAGAGAAAAGGTATTCCTCAATTTAGTTTATATTTGCACCTTTAATAGCAGGGAATAATGAAGCAGATATTTTTTCTGGCAATAATAATTTTCTTCGCAAAAGCTATCACTGCACAGGTATTTTATTCAAATAATACCGGCAGTGGATCTTCTGACCCTGAAATCATAAGAAATTTGCAAATTCAACAGGACCCGTTGTTAACCGAAATGCTCGAGTGGCATATTTCAAACAATAAAAAGGACAAGCAAATTGAAGGTTTCCGGGTTGAAATTTTCTTCAGTTCTGATGCCGATGCCAAAGAAAAAGCCCTGAAAAAGAAAGTTGAATTTTTAAAATTATATCCCGAAAATACAGTACATATTAAGTATGTTGCACCCAATTTCAGGGTGCGGGTGGGCGATTTCAGGACCAAAAATGAAGCTTTAAAACTTTTTAAAGAAATAAAAAACACATATCCATTGTCGTTTATAGTGACTGACAATATTGATTTTCCATTGATGAAACCGTTACAATATGAGTGATCAGATTCAGCACGAATGTGGTATTGCATTAATCAGGCTTTTAAAACCACTGTCGTATTACCAGGAAAAATACGGCACCTGGAAATACGGGCTAAACAAATTGTATCTTTTAATGGAAAAACAACACAACCGGGGGCAGGATGGAGCCGGAGCAGTATGTGTGAAAAACAGCCTGCAACCTGGAAGTGCATACATCAGCCGGTACCGTTCTGTCAAGGAAAACCCCATCAAAGATATTTTCGACCAGATAAACGAACCTCTCCAGAAAGCGATCTGGCAGGGAGAACAAATTGATAATCCGGAATGGGCATACCAGCATTTTTCGTTTGCAGGAGAATTATACCTCGGGCATCTCCGGTACGGGACTTTTGGGAAAAACAGCATCGATTTTGTACACCCGGTCATGCGTCAAAACAATTGGAAATCGCGAAACCTTGTTTTAGCCGGTAATTTCAACCTCACCAATACCGACGAATTGTTCAAGGTGCTGGTTGATCTGGGGCAACATCCGAAAGCTTATACCGACACCGTTACAGCGCTTGAAAAAGTCGGGCATTTTCTGGACGAGGAAAACCAGCTTTTGTTCAGGAAGTATAAAAACGAAGGGCTCAGTAACATTAAAATTTCTGATAAGATCGAAGAAAACCTGAATATCCAGAATATTCTTGAACGTGCCACAAAAGACTGGGATGGCGGTTATGCCATTGCCGGGCTGATTGGTCATGGCGATGCTTTTGTGGTTCGCGACCCGTGGGGAATCCGGCCTGCCTTTTATTATTATGATGAGGAAATTGCCGTGGTTGCTTCTGAGCGACCTGTTATTCAGACTGTTATGAATGTGCAGGTTGGTAAAGTGCAGGAAATCAATCCGGGAGAAGCTTTGATTGTTAAAAAAGATGGTCGCATTAGTAAAGAACTGATCCGGGTTCCCTATAAACGGACTTCCTGTTCTTTCGAAAGAATTTATTTTTCGCGGGGCAGCGACCGTGACATTTATAAAGAACGGAAAGAACTGGGCCGGCTTCTCAGTGGCGAGATTCTGAAAGCGATTGATTACGATTTCGAAAACACAGTATTTTCCTATATCCCGAATACAGCCGAAACCGCCTTTTATGGAATGATTGAAGGGGTGCGCGATTATTTGGTTGACTGGAAAATTAAAGAAATCAGAAAGAAAAATGGTTCATTGACCGACGAGGATATCAAACGGATCATTTCGTTCGAGCCGCGTGTGGAGAAAATCGCTATTAAGGACGTTAAACTAAGAACTTTTATTGCCGATGATGCCAGCCGCGACGATCTCGTGGCGCATGTTTACGATGTTACTTACGGAATAATCAGGAATCATGTTGATACATTGGTGATTATCGACGATTCGATTGTTCGGGGGACCACACTTAAAAACAGCATTTTGCGAATTCTCGATCGGCTGCACCCTAAAAAAATAATCGTTGTTTCATCGGCCCCTCAAATCAGGTATCCCGATTGTTATGGGATTGATATGGCCCGGATCGATAAATTTATTGCTTTCAATGCAGCCATCGAACTGCTGAAAGAGACCGGGAAACAGCATGTGATTGACAAAGTTTACAAAAAGTGCAAGCAACAGGAAAACCTTCCAAAAGAAGAAATTGTCAATTATGTGCAGGAAATTTATGCCGGATTTACCACCGAACAGGTTTCAGCTAAAATTGCTGAGCTTTTAAAACCTGAAGATTGCAATGCAGAAATTCAGATTGTATATCAAAGTATTGAAAATTTGCACAAAGCTTGCCCAAATGATTTAGGCGACTGGTATTTTACCGGAAACTACCCGACTCCCGGAGGCAACCGGGTGGTAAACAGCGCTTTCATTAACTATGTTGAAGGACGTGACCAGCGCGCTTATTAGCCACGAAACCAGTTATAAATCAAAGTTAAAACCTTTCTCAACCAACTCGTTGTATTTAAGCTGGTTGAAACGATAATAATAAGCACCTTTCCGCGATGTTTCTTTTTCTTTATCGTCTTGTTTTTCAAGAAGGTTCATCAATAAAAGTTTTCTTCTGAAGTTTCTTTTATCAAACGGGACCTGGTAAATGGCTTCATATAACCGCTGAATCTGGGGAATTGTGAATTTCTCGGGCAATAATTCAAACCCGATTGGTTGTGTCCTGGCCCTGATCCTGAGTTTGCGCAAAGCTTTATCAACCATTTCTTTGTGGTCGAATATCAGTTCGGGTAATTGGGTTAACGGGATCCACGAAGCACCATGTTTTTTAACAAGCTCACTGTCGTGATCGTTTATCTTGATCAACGAGAAATAGGCAACTGAAATAATCCTTCCCACGATATCGCGGTTTACATCACCAAAAGTGTACAGTTGTTCCATGTAAACATTGTTTAACCCGGTAAGCTGGGCAACAATCCGTTTGGCTGCATCATCCAGGTTTTCATCGGGGGCAACAAAGCCACCCATCAGCGACCATTTTCCCAGTTCGGGCTGAAAATTTCGTTTTAAGAGCAGCAGTTTGAGATCGTGTTCATTTTCATTAAAACCGAAAATGATGCAATCGACGGCAACAAGCAGTTTCGGATGACTCGAGTAGTAACTCATTGTTTTTCAGATTATTCAGGAACCAGCCATTCTCCATTTTCCTTATCTCTTAAATAAGTTTCGATATGGCGATCGACTTTTATGCTGTAAATATCTTCAATTGTGACAATTATGCCGGTTTCAAGCACATTCCCAAACGAATCTTCGCGGATGGTCCCGAAAGTTTTCATCGATGGGGAAAGATTCATGTATGCATTAAACAAGGGTGGAATATTTTCGCCGTATTGTCTTACACTATGGGTTAAAATTTTGTAGTCGTCCTTATAATTGTCGCCCGTAAATAATTGGGCCATAGCCGACT
>JAJUGS010000260.1 GCA_029265875.1 Prolixibacteraceae bacterium | reverse complement strand
TTCTTTTAATATTATTTCAATATCCTTTGATTATCTTTGCCGTGATTTACTTTATAAACTCATGACTATCAGTTTGCTAAAATTCCTTACTTCTATTTCAGGGAGTACGTTTTGGGAGCAGGGGGTCGCAGGTTCGAATCCTGCTACCCCGACTTTAAAAAGGCTTAATCGATTGAAAATCAGATTAAGCCTTTTTTTATGTTTCAATTTTATCCCAACAAAACTGAAAACTCAAATCCGTTAAAGGTTTAATTCAGGATTAATTCAAAAAATCCCTGGAATTATTTTTTTAATAACCTGCAGTGAATAAATTTGTGGGCTGAAATTTTCTCCGAGCTTTTGTACCTGTGATTCAAAATCTGGTACGAAAGCCGATGGGATAACCCGGAAACAGGTTGTCCTCCCGCATCCCGGTAAAACCGGAGACATTTGGAAAGGAGAATGAACCGCCCGCCCCAATTGCGTTTCGTTAGCTTTTCCGGTAAAATTTAATTGAATACGAATGGAAGAAATTCTTTTTCTGGGATTGGTTTTTCTGATGGCGATGTTGTATTCATCGGTAGGACACGGTGGCGCAAGCGGTTACCTTGCCCTGATGGCGCTTTTCAGCTTGCCTCCCGAAGTAATGCGGCCCTCGGCACTGTTACTTAATATTTTTGTGTCTTCAATTGCCCTGTTTTCCTATGCCCGAAACAGTCATTTCAGGTTTAATTTATTGCTTCCGTTTATCATTACTTCGGTTCCAATGGCATTCGTGGGCGGACTTATCAACACGAATACCAAAGTCTATAAAATTATACTTGGCCTGTTTCTGCTGATTGCGATTGTGCGTTTGGTTTACCATCCAGGTAACCAAACCCGCGAAATAAGAAAAATGAACATTCCTGCAGCCCTGATTATTGGCGTTTTTCTTGGATTTTTCAGTGGATTAATCGGCATTGGTGGCGGAATTATTCTCAGTCCGGTTATCATTTTTCTGAGATGGGGTACGGTAAAAGAAACAGCTGGCGTTTCGGCAGCTTTTATCCTGGTGAACTCAATTGCCGGCATAGGAGGTCAAATGTCGCAAGGATTTCAATTAGCCCCTGAAATTGGATGGATGTTAGGGGCAGCGGTTGCAGGTGGATTAATCGGCTCACATATTGGGAGTTTTAAATTCTCCGAAAAATCATTGAAATACGCACTATCGTTAGTGCTTATGTTTGCCAGTTATAAACTTTTGTTTGTTTAAAATGAACAGGGAAAGTATCAATTCCACAATAAAACTCCCCAATTTGTTGCTGATTGCCGGTAATGGGCGCAATGTGGGAAAAACCACCCTGGCTTGCAGGATCATTGCTCATTTTTCTGAAAAAATACCGGTTACGGGATTGAAAATATCCCCACATTTTCATGAATACAATGAAGCTGAGCTGATTTTTAAAAATGAACATTGCATTATTCTCCTCGAATCAAAAAATCACGAAAAAGATAGTTCACGCATGTTGAAAGCCGGTGCTGACAAGGTTTTCTTTGCAATGATAAAACCTGAGTTTTTAGAAGATTCGGTTCAAAAAATTCTCGAGATGCTTCCGCCAAATCTTGTGGTTTGTGAGTCGGGCGGATTGCACGAATTTGTAACGACCGGTATTTTTCTGATGGTAAAACGAACCGGTGAAGAAATTGTAAAATCACATTTGCTGAAATACGAACCCATCATTGTAAACAACGATGGAAAAGATTTTGATTTTGATATCCGCCGGCTCGTATTCAGCAACCACAAAATCAGTTTAAAACCTTGATTATGGGAAAGTTTGACGAAATTCAAAACAAAATAAAATTGCTTCAACCTGTTTTTAAAACAGAAGTTGTTGATTTGGAATCTTGCTTTAACCGCATTTTGCAGGAAGATATTTTTGCCGATGGCGACATGCCACCCTTTCACAAATCGGCTGTGGATGGGTACGCCTGTCATTCAGAGGATTTGACGAATGTGCTGGAAATACAGGAAACAATTCAGGCAGGGACAGTTCCGGCAAAAACAATTGGTAAAAACCAGTGTTCAAAAATCATGACAGGTGCCATGGTCCCAGCCGGTTGCGACTGTGTTTTTATGGTGGAAGATGCTGAAGAAACAGGCGAAAACTGGGTGAGATGTACCAATCCCAACACAAGAAAAAACATCTGCTACCAGGGGGAAGATTACCTGACCGGCGATATCCTGATTCGAAAAGGCACCATCATCAATGTGTCGCAAATGGCGGTGCTGGCGGGAGTTGGTAAAACCAAGGTAAAAGTATCGGCAATGCCAAAAATTGCAGTAATCGCCACCGGCAGCGAATTGGTTGAGCCGCACGAAAAACCACAACCGGGAAAAATCAGAAACAGCAACGCCAGGCAATTGGTTTCGCAATTACAAAAAATGAGCCTCGAAGCCAGTTACCAGGGGCTTGCCAAAGATAATTTCGAAGAGCTCACAACACTTTTCAGAAAGATATTGGAAACCCACGATTTTGTAATCTTCACAGGTGGCGCATCCGTGGGCGATTTCGATTTTATTCCCGAAATACTGCAACAACAGGGTTTTGAAATTTTCTGGACCCGAACCGGCATGAAACCCGGCAACCCGATGACGTTTTCACAGAAAGGCGAGAAATATGTTATCGGACTTTCAGGAAATCCTGTTTCATCGCTGGTCCAGTTTGAACTGATTGCCAAACCTGCCATTTACCGGCTGCTCGGAGCTGAATATCGCCCACCCAGAATCAAAGCGCCGCTGTCGTTCGATTTCAAACAGAAAAAAGCAGAACGTTTAATTCTGATTCCGGTAACAATCAACACAAACGGAGAAGTTGAGCCCATTCCGTTTAATGGTTCGGCACACATCAATTCGCTGGTTTATGCCAACGCGCTGATGGAAGTTCAGCCCGGCCAAACCGAAATTAACCGAGGAGAAAACGTTTATGTACGACCGCTTTAACCGCCGGATCAGTTACCTGCGGATTTCGGTCACCGACCGTTGCAATTTCCGCTGTGTTTACTGTATGCCCGCCGAAGGTGTGCCGCTGAAAAGCCATGCCGAAATTCTGACATTCAGCGAGATGGCTGAAGTAGTGAGGGTTGGCGCTGCAATGGGACTTAAAAAAATAAGGCTCACCGGTGGCGAACCACTGGTGCGCAAAGACTTGCCGGTGCTGGTAAAAATGATTGCCGAAGTTGACGGAATCGAGGAAATTGCGCTCACCACCAATGGTGTTTTCCTGCCAAAACTGGCAAAGCCGCTGAAAGAGGCCGGGTTGAACCGCGTTAACATCAGTCTCGATACACTGAATCCCGAGAAATTCAGAAAAATTACCCGCGGCGGAAATGTGGTCGATGTCCTGAAAGGAATTGATGCTGCCACCGACGCCGGACTTTTGCCTGTTAAAATCAATTTTGTGCGCATTCCCGGCGAAAACGGGGAAGACGAAAAAGCCGTCCGCGAATTTTGTGAACAGAAAAATTTACAGCTCCGTTTTATCCGGCAGATGAACCTGAAAACCGGTGAATTTGATGCAGTTGAAGGTGGCTATGGAGGCATCTGCGAAATTTGTAACCGGTTACGGCTCACGGCTGACGGATACATTGTACCGTGTCTTCACTCAGGGCTGCGTTTTAACATTCGCGAACATGGAATTGAAGAGGCTTTTCGCAAAGCGGTGGAATTTAAACCCGAAAAAGGTACGGGTACCGAATCACATGAATTTTCAAATATCGGAGGATAAAATATGAACCAGTTATCGCATTTAAACAGCGAAGGAAAAGCCAACATGGTTGATGTAGGCGGAAAGCCGGAGCAAATCAGGGTGGCAAAAGCTTCGGGGTTTATTCACCTTCAACCTGAAACGCTTAAACTTATTAATGAAAACCTCATCAAAAAAGGCGATGTTTTAACCATCGCTGAGATCGCAGGAATTCAGGCAGCCAAGGAAACACCGCGGCTGATTCCGCTCTGCCACACGCTTATACTAAACCAGGTGGAAGTAAAATCGACGGTGAAAACCAATGGCGTTTTGATGGAAAGCACCGTAAAATGTACCGGCAAAACCGGTGTCGAAATGGAAGCATTAACCGCCGTAAGTGTTGCACTCTTAACCGTTTACGATATGTGCAAAGCTGTTGATAAACAAATGGTTATTTGTGAAATAAAACTCGATTTTAAAGAGAAAAGATAGACTTAAATTAACTTGTCATTTCGAAACGGAAGTATGGAGTGAGAAATCCTTTCGCATCAACAGATTTCTCCTCGTACCTCGTCGAAATGACAAAACATAGAGCAAAATCCAGTATCCAATATCCAATATCGAACATCCAGTATCCAGTTATGACAAATTCCAAAATCATCATCAAATCGCTGAACATTTCAGAAAAAAAGGGGACGATAAAAACCCCGCGAAAAGAAATTACACTCACACCACTTGGAATCGAGGGCGACGCACACGCCGGAAAATGGCATCGTCAGGTGAGCCTGCTCGCTGAAGAAAGTATTGTGCGGTTCCAGGCCGAACTGGGCCGTAAAATCAATTTTGGCGAATTTGCCGAAAACATTACCACTTTCGGGTTCGATGTTCACAAAACAAAACCTTTCGACCGTTTTTTATCGGCTGAAACAGAAATGGAAGTCACCCAGATTGGCAAGGAATGTCACGGTACCAATTGCGAAATTTTTCAGCAAACCGGAAACTGTGTGATGCCCAAAGAAGGAATTTTCTGCCGGGTGATAAAACCTGGTAAACTGAGGGAAAACGAAGAACTTACCTACATTCCAAAGGTTTTCAGAATAAAAGTGATTACGCTGAGCGACCGCGCCGCAGCCGGAATTTACGCCGATAAAAGTGGTCCGCTGATTGAAAAACTCACCAAAGACTGGTTTAAAAACCAGCAATATTTATGCGAAACCAGCCGGGTTGTCATACCTGACGAAAAAGAACAGTTGGAAAAAGAATTGCAACAAGCGGCCGCTCAAAACTTCGATGTAATTTATACTACTGGCAGCACCGGCATTGGGCCGAGAGACATTGCCCCCGAAATCATTAAGCGATTTATCGATTTAGAGATTCCGGGAATCATGGACCACATCCGCCTGAAATACGGTGCCGAAAAACCCAGTGTTTTGCTCAGCCGGTCGGTGGCCGGGGTAAAAAACAAATCGCTTGTTTTTGCCCTGCCCGGCAGCACCAAAGCCGTGAATGAATACCTAACCGAAATTCATAAAATCCTGATGCACTCGTTTTTAATGCTGCATGAAATTGACAGCCACTGATTTTTCGGGTTAAACTATTCTTTTATCAGATTCAAAGTTTGCCTTTTTACGGTTCCAAACTGAATAAAATAAAGTCCGGCGTTGAGTCCGCGCAGGTCCACTGAATTGATTTCGTCTTCCAGCTTACCGGTTAAAACCTGTTTGCCGGCAAGATTGACAATACTGAAAACTTCGCCCTTTTTATCGCCCGCAATCCTGATATTGATAACATCTGCTGCCGGGTTCGGGTAAACCGAAACTTCCGTAAAAAGTTTGTTATCAAGAACCGGTGTAACATTTTGAACAATAATCGACGCTTTCATTCCCAGGTAAGCATGAGGAGTGCAAACATAATAGTGTGTCCCCGCTGAGAGATTGGCTGTCAATAAAGTTCCGCCGCCGTATGGCAAACTAAAACCACCTGAAAGAAGCGTATTTCCGTTGCTGTTCCATGTTTGCTGGCTCACTTCAACAACATCGTGTCCGCTGCTGATTTCAAAAACCACCGTATCGCCGGCATTAATC
>JAJUGS010000385.1 GCA_029265875.1 Prolixibacteraceae bacterium | reverse complement strand
TCATAACTCTGCAAAGCAAATTCAAACCATTCTCCGCTGTTGATTAAACGCCTCGGGCGGTTCCCAATCTGCACCGAGGTGCTGTCTTCTGAGGCAATAATCCGGTAAAAATCAGAACGGCGGGTCAACAATGGAACTGTATAATATTCGCGACCCCAGGTTTGAACCGGGGGCATTTGTTCAAAAAGGTGATCAAATCCACCAACGTTGTTTTGAGCAGGAATTACCACGCTGAAATTTCCCGAATAAACGGCAACCGGTTTATCAGATTTGATGCTGCTGCCCGTTAAATCGCCCTGTCCGGACAGGTTGCGGCGATTCAGGGATTGAACCTGGTAAACCTCTCCTTTATTCAATGTTATGCTGAATGGCACACCAGCCGGTTTCCCCTGGTCGGTTACAACAGAAGGAATAATTTCGACAGTAGTATTATCATTGGCTGCCACTATTAAAAACTCACTGTTTCGTCCGTGGTCAGGATCATCATCCACAAAAGGAGTGTAACACATGGCAAAATACTCCTTTCCAAGCGACTCCACCGGGTAAATCACCGCCAGATCGGCCGAATTTCGGTCCCAGTTTAATGCATAAACATTTACCGGATTCCCGGCAACCAGATGAATACCTTTATTTTCGACTTTTTCAGAACCTTTGGCTTCGGCGGTGCCAAGCGGAAGTTTTATCTGTATCGAACTATTGGCATTTACGGTTTTCTCCGACTCAAATTCAACCCCGCCGATAAAAATTCTGAAACTGGTGGTTTCCCGCGCTGTTACAGTGATTTCAATATAATGAACATTATTGTTGTCGTTGCGGCCTTCCATAAATCCAAACCAAAACTCAGTGCCCTCTGTGGAACGGTGACATTTCTGGTCATCAGGTGTCGAACCGGCAATTTTGCCTGTGCCCCAAAAGATAAAACCCAGGAATAATATGGTGAAAGGAAAAAACCGCATCAACCTTTGTTTTTCAATGCCCCTAATTTGGTTTTAATTTTTATAAAGCGATGATTAAATACCAAATTAAATACACCGTGGTTTAAGAATACCCGAAAAATTGCGGTTAAGAAAGGCTGATAAAATGCTCCCAGGTGCGCTTTTGGGTTGAACGTTTAAAAAAGTTCGTTAAAGTTTCTTTTTACCATATCAATGACCTGCTGCATGTCAATCTCCCTTTTCAGTTCCTGCTGAATGGAAGTAACACCAAATGATGAAAACCCGCAGGGATTGATGTAATTGAAATAACGCATGTCGGTATTAACATTGAGCGCAAAGCCATGCATGGTAACATAACGGCTCACACGCACCCCGATGGCACAGATTTTCCGCGCCCTGACTTTGTGCGTTGCATCGAGCCAAACACCAGTGGCTCCCTCTTTTCTGCCACCTTCCAGTCCGAACTCGGCGATGGATTTAATTATGGCGTCCTCCATTTTTTCGATGTACTCACGAACCCCGGTTTTGTAATACTCAAGGTCGAAAATCGGGTAACCAATCAATTGTCCAGGCCCGTGGTAAGTAATATCGCCACCGCGGTTGATTTTGTAAAATGAAGCCTTAATTTTCTCCAAAAAATCGGTGTGTGCCAGCAGGTTTTTTTCGTCACCGCTTTTGCCCAATGTGTAAACATGAGGGTGTTCAACCAATAAAAAGTAATTTTTTGCGGATGGTTTTTTGGCTGCCAGTTTATCTGCAGTCACCTCTGCCAGCAAAGTTTCCTGGTAGTCCCAGCATTCTTTGTAATCTTTTAAACCTAAATTGATATAATTGAAATCAGCCATTGATTATTTTTTTCTTAAAGCTTTTAAAACTGCTTCAAACGTTACAGGTTCACCTGTCTGACTCTCCATCATAATGAATCCTAAAAGTCGGTCTTCATCTGAATTTTTTATTTCGTATTTCCCATTCTTCTTATACTTAGATTTTCCTAAATGAGGAGTATCATTTTTAACCGTTCTCATTACTTATTACTTTGAACCCGAAACTTTAAACGCTGAACTTCTTCAGGCATTTACATGTTCTTCCGCCCTATACGAACTGCGCACCAGCGGCGAACTTTCAACAAATTTAAATCCTTTGCGGATTCCGGTATTTCTGTATTCCACAAACTTTTCGGGCTGAATATATTCCACCACCGGCATATGCCGGGTGGTAGGTGCCAGGTACTGACCGATGGTCATCACTTTTACCCCGGCTTCCAAAAGATCGTCCATGGTTTGCAGGATTTCCTCGTGAGTTTCTCCTAAACCAAGCATAATGCCCGATTTGGCCACTTTAAAATTAGCGGCCACATATTTCAGCACATCAAGACTCCGGCGGTATTTCGAGGCAAAACGCACGAAAGGAGTCAGACGTTCAGTGGTTTCAAGGTTATGCGAAATCACATCCGGGCCGGCATCAATCACCTGCTGAATCAATTCGGTATTTCCGCGGAAATCGGGTATCAACACTTC
>JAJUGS010000289.1 GCA_029265875.1 Prolixibacteraceae bacterium | reverse complement strand
CTAAAAATACCCTTCCCGTTTCTTTTGTTCCATGCTGCCTTCCTGGTCGAAATCGATAACACGGGTGGTTCGTTCAGAAACAGTAACTGTCATCATTTCTTCCACAATTTCCTCGATGGTTTCAGCGTTCGATTCGATGGCCCCGGTAAGCGGGTAGCAACCCAACGTGCGGAACCGAACCTTTCTCATTTTTGCCTTGGCCGCGAGTTCTTTGGGCATGCGGTCGTCGTCAACCATAATCAGATTGCCATCAATTTCAACAATCGGACGTTCTTTGGCGTAATAGAGCGGTACAATGGGTATGTTTTCAAGCCTGATGTACTGCCAGATGTCGAGTTCTGTCCAGTTTGAAATAGGGAAAACCCGGATTGATTCACCTTTATGTACCCGTGCATTGTAAATATTCCACAATTCGGGGCGCTGGTTTTTCGGGTCCCACTGGTGAAATTTATCGCGGAACGAAAAGATGCGTTCTTTGGCGCGCGATTTTTCTTCGTCGCGGCGGGCACCGCCAAAAGCAGCGTCGAATTTGTATTTATTCAGCCCGGCCAGCAAAGCCTGGGTTTTCATCACATCGGTATGAACTTTACTTCCGTGGGTAAATGGCCCGATCCCGTTTTTATAACCTTCCTCGTTGTAGTGAACAATCAGGTTCCACCCTTTTTCTTTCGCATAATTATCCCGGAATTCAACCATTTCGCGGAATTTCCATTTCGAGTCGATGTGCATCAGCGGAAACGGGACTTTCCCGGGATAAAAAGCTTTCTCGGCCAGCCGCACCATCACCGACGAATCTTTCCCTATTGAATAAAGCATCACCGGGTTTTCAAACTCAGCCGCCACCTCGCGGATGATATGAATCGCTTCGGCTTCCAGTTCCCGCAAATTAGATAAACTGTATTCCATGTACAGGATTTTTAATTTTTAATTGCTCAAATTTTAGAGCGGGTAAAGATATATTTTTTCTTTGACTACTGTTTTTGAATGGGGTTTTCGGATGGAGTTTGATAAATAATCAGAAATCCCAGAACAAGGGAATTAACAACAGGGATGTGAACAGAATAATAATATTTAAAGGCAATCCTATCTTCAGGTAATCCCTGAATTTGTAATTACCAATTGATTGTACGAGTAGATTTGTCTGATATCCGATTGGTGTGGAAAAACTGGCAGAGGCTGCCACTGCGATACCCACAAAAAATGGTTTTGGATCAACTCCCAACTGGTTTGCCGCCGAAAGTGCAATCGGGAAAACGATGGCTGCTGCAGCATTGTTGGTAATGATCTCGGTGAAAATGGTGGTTATCAGGTAAACCGCGGCCAAAACACCAATGGGGCCCATTCCTTTCCCAATATTAATGGTGGCGTGTGCAATGGCATCGGCGGCGCCTGAATTTTGAAGTGCCTTGCTGAGTGCAAATGAAAATGCGATCGTAATAAGCACATCCCAACTGATTGATTTGGTGTATTTCTGGTGAGGGAGGATTTTAAACCAAACCATTAAAACAGCCGCAATTGCAGCAAAAAAGAACATGTCAAGCGAAAGTCCTTTTGGCGATTCGATAAACTGACCCAGGGTGGCGCCTGAAATCATTATCAATACAATTATAAATGCCATCCATTTTTTCCAGAATGTTCCGGTTGTACGATAATCGCGAATGTAGGATGTTAAATAGAAAATTTTTGAATCGCCCCACGATTGTATGAATTTTTCGGTAGTCAGCAGAATCAGGTTGTCACCTTCGCGCAGTTTCAGGTTGCCAAGATTGGTGGTGATTCTTTCCCCATTTCGGTGAATAGCCAGCACCACCGCCTGGTAATGTTCATAAAAATTGAATTCAGCTATCGATTTACCAATACCCGGAAACCTGGGTGATATAACAGCTTCATACTGTTTTAATTCACTTTTTGGCAAATTTTCTATCAATTCAATACCGTTAAGTTTAATATTGTCGTTTGCCAGAATATAATTCAACCTGTCCGACTTCCCGTCAATGTGCAGTTTGTCATTGGCCAGCAATGTAAAGCTGCCTTTGTTAACCTCAATAATATTTCCATCACGTTTGATGCTTCTGATTAACAGTCCGTTCAGTTCTTTTAAACGACCGTTTTTCACATCGAGGCCAATTAAATTACTTCCTTCAGGAATCGTTATATCATAAGAATAGTCTTTGTATTCGGTCCTGCTTTTCGAATTAAAAAGAATTTTTTTGCCCGGTAACAATAAATTTCCGAAAACAGACATGTAAATTGTTCCGATGATGGTTACAAATACACCGATTTTACCGAGTTCGAACATGTTAAATCCCTGATAGCCATTTCCTATCATCAGCCCATGAACCACAAGATTGGTGGAGGTCCCAATTAAAGTGCACATTCCACCCAAAATAGTAGCATACGATAGTGGGATCAGAAATTTTTGTGATGAAAGATTGAGTTTTTCAGTCCAGTTTTTAATGATGGGTGCAAAAATTATAACAACCGGTGTATTGTTCAGAAATGCCGAAATAAACGAAACCGGCAACATAATCCTGGGAATCAGAAATGCCATTTTGCTTCTTTTCCGGGGCAGATACGATTGTGCAAGCCTGTTCAGAATCCCTGATTGCCGCACGCCTTCACTCACAAGAAACAAGATGGCAACCGTAATCATTGCTTTGTTTGAAAACCCGTTTAATGCTTCTTCATCACTGATAATCCCAAATACAAGCAGGATGGTGGTGGCAGAAAAAAGAATCAGGCCCGGCCTCATAATTTCCTTAAAAAGAGCAACTATCATTAATGTAATTACTCCAAGTACTATATATCCTTCGTTCGTCAGCAATGTCCGAATTGTTTACAATAATTTCAGGTTGAAGATGATTCCAAAACTAATGATAAATTTGAATTGATAAAAACACTTTGCCGAGAGTAGTTTTAATAGCTGGAAGATGGGTGAAGAAATAAAATGTAAATTTTTATGAAAAAGTTTGGATCAGGGTTGTGAGGTATAAAATAAATATTACTTTTGCAACCGCTTTTGAAAAACAAAAGCACTCAAGGATGACTCAGTAGCTCAGCAGGTAGAGCACATCCCTTTTAAGGATGGGGTCCTGGGTTCGAATCCCAGCTGGGTCACTTGGTCAATTTGTCTATACAGGGGTATGATTTGTCTGCCCCTGTTTTTTTTTTATCGTATTTAATTGCCCATAACATATAGAGACACGTTTGGCTCATGTGAATATTGGAAGTGAAAACGCTCACTATTCTCCGGTACATATTTTTTGTTTGTTTGAAATATAATTGAATGAAGGCGTATGCTACAATTATGCGAAAATAAAAAATACACGAAATATTTGCTCCAACAACAATGGAATTGAAATTGGTCAGATAAGATTTGCAGAATTAAAATATTGAGTAAATTTGCTATTTATATTGAGTAAATTTAAAAATATGTTTGAACGTTCTTATCTGAAATTGGTTAAAACAAGAATTGAAGAGCCAAGAAAGTTTATTCAGGTTGTTTTGGGGCCTCGCCAGGTGGGCAAAACCACTATGATAACTCAACTCCTGTCCCAGCTATCTATTCCCAATTTATACGAATCGGCAGATGCTATTTCTGCAACAAACCCTGCCTGGTTGATGCAGATGTGGGAATCAGCCCGATTGCGGCTAAAAGCATTGCGGGCAACTGAATTCTTGTTAGTGATTGATGAAATACAGAAAATTGACAATTGGAGCGAAGTTGTAAAACAGCAATGGGATAAGGATACCCGTGAGAATGTCAACATTAAAGTGATCCTGCTCGGTTCTTCACGACTATTAATACAGAAGGGACTAACCGAATCCTTAGCCGGGCGGTTTGAAACTCTATACTTAGGACATTGGTCTTATCCTGAAATGCAGGAAGCATTTGAATGGAGTATTGAACAGTATGTTTACTTTGGTGGTTACCCGGGATCTGCAACGCTGATTAACGATGAAAAACGTTGGAAGAACTACATAAAAGATTCGCTTATTGAAACCAGTATCTCTAAAGATATATTAATGCTGACGCGGGTTGATAAACCTGCTTTGTTGAAACGACTGTTTGAATTGGGTTGTCTATACTCTGGTCAGATTCTTTCTTACACAAAAATTATAGGGCAACTCCAGGATGCAGGTAACACTACAACTTTAGCCAATTATTTGAAGCTATTATCTGACTGTGGTTTGTTAGGAGGTTTAGATAAGTATGCCGGAGATATAATTCGTAAGCGAGGCTCAAGCCCAAAGTTTCAGGTATATAATAACGCCCTGTTTACTTCTCAGGGTAACGGCACCTATAAAAAGGCGATCATTAATCCTGAATTATGGGGACGGCTCGTTGAATCATCTGTGGGTACACATTTAATTAATCACTCCATTTCTGAAAGGTATAACCTCTACTATTGGAGGGATGGTCATTACGAAGTTGACTTTGTCTTAGAAAAAGAGGATAAAGTAATAGGCCTTGAAGTAAAAAGCGGAATGAAAGCACATAATGCAGGTATGGGAATATTTGCAGATAAGTTTCAACCTGAAAAGGTATTGCTTGTTGGAACTGGAGGAATCCCGTATGATGAATTTTTAAAGATCAATCCGAAGGAACTATTTTGATGTTACAAATTGAGCTTTTTCTTCTGTGTTTCTGCACTCATAAACTTCATCACAACCTCATAATCTTCAAGTAAAAAATTCGACACCTCTCCGCCTGGGTCACCAAATCGGGGCAAAAATTCAGTTTTCTGCCTTTTTTTTGTCTTCCCTGTTTTTGTCTTTTTTGTTGGCAATACAAATGTTTCATTAATTTAAGCCCCCTAAAAAACCAGGCTATGATTTTCAAAATAAAACTTCACTGGCAAATTTTTATTGCACTGATTATTGCTGTTGCTTTTGGCTATTTTGTTCCCGGGTGGGTCCCCTATATTTCGTGGATGGGTGT
>JAJUGS010000103.1 GCA_029265875.1 Prolixibacteraceae bacterium | reverse complement strand
TCATTGGCAGTTTTCAAAAACCAGTCGCGGGCTGTAATGGCGTTTGTCATGGTTTCCTGCGTGGTAAAAGTTTTCGAAGCCACAATAAACAGCGTGGTTTCGGGATTTACCTTTTTCAAAGTTTCGGCAATGTGTGTACCATCAACATTCGAAACAAAATGCAGGTTGAGGTGATTTTTGTAGGGTTTCAATGCTTCGGTCACCATCAGCGGGCCAAGGTCGGAACCACCGATACCAATGTTTACTATGTCGGTAATGGCTTTGCCTGAATACCCCTTCCACTTCCCGGAAATTACATCTTCCGAAAAAGCTTTCATCTGTTCAAGCACCGTGTTCACTTCGGGCATCACATCAGCACCGTCCACCAAAATCGGGGTGTTGCTGCGGTTGCGAAGTGCAACATGCAAAACTGCCCGGTCTTCGGTTGCATTGATTTTCTGCCCGGCAAACATACTTTCTACAGCTTCTTTCAAGCCACATTCATTGGCCAGATCGAAAAGCGATTGCATAATTTCTTCGTCAACCAGATTTTTAGAGAAATCAACCAGCATTTCCTCAAATTTCAGCGAGTATTTTTGAAATCTTTCAGGATCGGCTGCAAAAAGGTCTTTCAGGTGCGTGTCTTCAAAACTGAAATGGTATTCTTCAAGCCTGTTCCAGGCTTTGGTATTCATTGGATTTACTTTTGGTAACATGTCGTAAAATTTTAGGTGGAAGGCGGAAGTCTGAAGAAAAATCTCTGCAGAAATCCGACCCGTTTCCCGATTATTTGTTGCAAAGATAATCGAATCCTGGTATTACAGAAAGGACAGCAATAAAGGTTAAATTTGGTTTAAAGAAAATGATGTTGCTTTTTTCTACTTTAGCCGCAAATTTCGGGACATGAAAACGGACATTTTCAAAGGGTACTTTTTTGCGATTGTCGCCACCATTACTTTTGCCAACGTTTATATTTTCAGCAAAGCCGCGTTGCTTGAAATTCCGCTGGCTCATTTTGGCAGCCTTTGGTATCTTGTTGTTACATTACTGTGCTTTTTGTATGCCTTTTCTTCGAAAAAACTGGGCCAGTTGGCTCATCTTACCCGTAAACAGGTTTCTGTGCTGCTCACCCTTGGCGGGCTCGAAATTGCCACCACCACCCTATTCTTTCTTTCGATTCACATTATTCCCAATCCGGCAGTTACCTCATTTTTAGGAAATCTTTACCCGGTGATGGTTTTACTGGGAGGTATTTTTATTTTAAATGAAAAGTTTTCAGCAATAGAAATTTTTGGCGGATTTCTGGCGCTGGCGGGTGCTTTCGTCATCAGTTACAGCGGCGGCACAACATTGAAGACATTTTTTATTGAAGGCACGGGCGTGGTATTTTTTAATGCCATTTTTGCGGCAACTGCCACACTGGTTGTAAAAACACAGGTAAAACAACTCAGCCCCGAAATCCTGAACCTGAACCGTTCGTTCTGGCTCCTGCTGTTTTCGTTTATCATGATTTTTGTTTTAGGCGAAAATGCAAGCTTTTCAGCGGGTTCAATAAAAAATATCCTGGTTGGCGCTTTGCTCGAATTCACGGCAATTCTCACCGCTTATTACTCCTTTAAGTTTATCGAGGTTTCCAAATCTTCGGTTATTCAAAGCCTGAAGGGGATTGTTGTGTTGCTGGTTTCGTACCTGTTTTTCGATACGTTGCCAATGGCCCACCAACTGGCAGGCGGATTGATAACAGTGGCTGGTGTTTTGGTTATGACGCTGGCGCAGGCAGGTATCTTCAAACTAAAATCTTAGTTTTTTTTTAGTTTTTTCCATATCGTTCTAAGCACAATAAAAGGACGTTTTTTTCACGAAGGCGTTTTTTCCCTGTTTTGTTTACCTGAAAACAGAAATTGGAGCCATCCGGCAAACGATAAAAACCGGTCCTGTGAACGAGGAATTTGTTTTGGTTGAAGATGGGTTGAAAGAGGGTGATATTGTTCTGTTCGAACCACCTGCTGAAACTCAGGAATTGGCAGTTAACCAATAAAAAAAGGATTCCGGGTCCCCGGAATCCTTTTTTTGTTTTATTCGGTACTTATTAATTACCTGTCATCAGTTTGTTTATATTCAACTCGGTAGTCGGAATTGGCCAGATGTAAGTCGGGCTGTTCGGTTCTATGGCTGAAACACCGCCCTTACCGGGAATAGTTGACAAAGTTCTGAGCAAATCCATATTACGGATTCCTTCTCCCAAAAACTCAATACTCCTTTCATCCATCAGGGCCTGCTGAAATGCGGCTACATTGGCAAAATCGGCCAGTGTGTAAGCACCTCCAGGGTAAGAACGGGTTCTTACCGCATTTAGCAAATCAACTGCCTGTTGCGTAACTGCATTACCACTTTTAACAATCGCTTCAGCATAATTCAACAATACCTCAGCATACCTGATTACCGGTGCATAGTCAGTCTGAACGGTGAAATTCGGGTATTTCCCACAGAAATATTCTGTTTTGCCGGAAACAGTCCCGGTGGCAAATAACAATTTCCTAGCATCAGCATCATTGATTTTTGTGAATGTACTTCCGGCAGCAGTATTCAGATAGTAGGATTCGCTGGATGAAGGATGATGGTAATGTGCAAGCGAGTTCTGGGTACCTGCCAGGTTGGTGGAAGTAAATGGCATTGAGAAGATAGATTCTTTCGAAGTATAAGGCGGGGCCCAAATAGCAGCAAAAGTTGACGACAATGCAAACGGAACACCCGTGGCAGCCACAAAAGGTGCATTTGCTGAAACAATTTTAGCCGCTTCAGCCTTTACTTTTGCAAAATCGTTCATATGCAGATAAACCCTTGTTTTATAAGCAATGATGGTATTTTTGTGAATACGTGTTGTATTCAGTAAATCAGTTGAATATTTATCAATTGCCAAACCTTCTGCAGTATTAAGGTCACTTAAAATTTGTGCATAAACTTCGGCAACCGTACTGCGTGCCATGTCGTTTTCCACACCTGTTTTATAAGCTTTTAGCCGTAATGGTAAACCGGGGCTGGCACCTGCATTTTTGTTATAAGGCTGAGCATACAACTGAAGCATCGAGAAATAAGATATTGCCCGTAAAGCTAAAGCCTCACTTTTGTACTGGTTGTATTCAGCTTCGGTAATAATACCATTCAATGCACCTGATGTCCATTTGGCATCGAGGCCTTCCAGAAAAATATTAATTGCATTGATTGCTGAATAAACAGCTCCCCAAAGGTTTTGCACTTCATTTGTTGAACTGACGACAGTATGGTTCCAGGTTGCATAGTTAGTAACAAGGTTGGTACTTTTCGGCAAAAAGTTATCAGCTCTCACATCGTTGTAAACCTGGAAGCGGCCTGCCAAAAATGCTCCATCCTTTATTTTGGCGTACATCCCGTTAACCTGTCCAACAATACGGTCCTTGTTATCAAATGCCTGAAGCTCACCTAACGAGGTAACGGGCACAGGATTAAGCATATCAGTAGAACAGGCTCCTGTCACCATTGCCAAAAGTATAATTGCATATTTTATTATATTTTTCATTTTCGTACTATTTAATGAGATTAAAACGAAACATTAACACCAAATGTATAAGTTCTTGCCTGTGGCACGGTATTCCTGTCGATACCCGGAGTGAGGTTACTGTTACCGTTTGTTGATACTTCAGGGTCAGAACCTGTATAATTGGTAAACACATATGCATTGAAAATTGCGGCATAAAGTCTTACACTGCTTATTTCAAGTACTCCGGGAAGTTTTTTAAAGGTATAACCTAACGAAATATTCCGAACTTTTAAGTAGTCGCCTTTTTCCACGTTTTCCGAAATAACCATCGTTGAGCCGTTAGAAACGTTATCGTTAAAAACGGGTTTTGGAATGTTCGTTATATCACCAGGGTTTCTCCAAGCAGTTTCGTAAACTTCCACTGTGTTGTTCCACCATCTTTGGTCTCTCAATCCAGCCTTTGAACCATTGTAAATTTCAAAACCTGCAGCATAAGTGAGGTTCAGATTAAAATCAAAACCCCTGTATGTTAATGTATTATCGAGACCGCCATATAATGTTGGCAGCGGAGAACCTAATACTTTGCCATCCTTATTCAGAACCGGAGCCGGGGCATTTCCACCTCCCTCGAGATATTGCCAGCGACTTGCCGATGGGTTTTCGTGTGAATAAGTAACTTCTTTACCATCAGCAAGGACAAATATCCTCCGACCTGTTGTCGGGTCAACGCCCCTTGTTTCAATACCCCAAATATTTCCGATTGGGTAGCCAACCAAAGTACGCGAAGTTGTTTCAAGACCAGCTGTAATACCAACTATTTCGGTCACGCCCGGAGCAAGTTCTGTTACTTCGTTTTTAACAGTGCTTAAATTGAAATTAGTTGTCCAGGTAAAGTCGCCTTTGGCAATATTATAACTTGTTACAGACAACTCAAATCCTTTGTTATACATGGCTCCGATATTCATTGGAATTGTATTTCCGGGAATACCTTTTGATGGTGATTGTGGTACATTTAAAATCAGGTCGTTGATATCATTTTTGAAATAATTCAAATCAACCTGGATTTTGTCTTTCAACATACCAAAGCTTAAACCAATATCATATTTCATACTGGTTTCCCATTTCAGGTCAGGATTTCCGGCCTGGGTAAATATCCAGGTTGGTGCAGCACCATAAACGCCCGATCCATAAAGAAACATAGATGCATATGAACCAATACCTGACATATTTCCAACTTTTCCAAAGCTGGCTTTTAACCGAAGGTCAGAGAAAAGCTCACCCAGCGTGCCATCTTTGACAAAGTTCTCATTCGAAATATTCCACATGGCCGATGCACCGCCAAATGTACCATATTTCTTTCCTTCTGCTAAACCCGAGAATCCGTCGCGACGAACACTTCCTTCCAAAAAGTATTTTTTGTCCCAGTTAATATTTGCCCTGCCGAAATACGAAATAAAATAGTTTTCATATTGGGTTCCGCCGCCCATACCGGCCGTTACCCATGAACCCTGATAAGTGGTAAAGAACGGGTCAGCCACATTTGTTTTTGACCCCGACCAACTGTTGTACTTCGTCCTTTGTTCTTCAACACCGCCCAGTAATCCGATATTCAGTTTTTCGATTACCGTAAAATCATAATTGGCTGTATTGGTCCATGTCCAGCGGTTTGGACGGGCAAAAGTATTTGTAGCGGAACCGTTGGCTGAATATCCATCCCCTGTCAAACCCGTCTGAAACGAAATCGATTCAACACTCAGGTTATCAATCCCATAAGCAGTTTTCAGGAAGAGGCCTTTTACAGGTTCAAGTGTTGCAGATAAATTCGCCAGGACCCTGTCGTTTTCAGCAGTATATTTGCACAAATCCATGATTGCCACCGGGTTGTAGTAACCATAGTTGGCCACAGGCTGCCCCATATTTCCGATTGCTGATCCGGCAATATTATATGTACCATCGTTTTTATAGGGAGCGATGTTGGGTGGGAGCACAAATGCCAGACGGCCTGCTCCGGCAGTGTTAAACGCCTGGTCAACCAAAGAACCTGTATTGGGTGCAGAATTTAATGAATTGGTATAATTCAGGTTTGCACTTACTTTTAAATACTTGGTTACTTTATGATCGAGGTTGAACCGGACACTTTTACGGGCGAAGGTATTTTTTTTGATCATTCCTTCCTGGTCGATATATCCCAAAGACAAGTAATAGGAAGTGGCAGCTGAAGCGCCTGACACTGAAAATGCGTGTGAATGCTGAAAACCTGTCTGGTAAACTTCATCGGCCCAGTTGGTATTTATTGGTTTGCCATTCGCATCAGTTGGTATGAAGAAATTTGATGCGAGCTGACTTGGGTTATTTGCCAGGGCCCTGTTTTTATGCTCAACATATTGATCAGAATTCATCATTTCAAACAGGTTATAGGGTTCGGTGTAACCAATAAAACCATCGTAGTTAACTTTTATTTTCCCTCCTGAACCGCGTTTTGTGGTAATCAGAATTACGCCATTCGCGGCCCTTGATCCATAAATCGCAGTGGCAGAAGCATCTTTCAGAACCTCCATCGAAAGTATGTCGGAAGGATTGATGTCACCCAACGCATTAGATGCGGCACTGTTGGCAGATTGGTCACCCGTAAACACAGGTACTCCGTCAACAACAATCAAAGGAAAAGAACTGGAAGTAATGGAATTTACACCACGCACCCTGATTACGGGCGGATTGTTCAGCACGCCATTGGGCATTGTGATCATAACACCGGCTGCTTTTCCCTGAAGTGCCTGGTCAAAACTCTGTACCGGCATCAGCTTGATATCTTCACCTTTGATAGTTGAGATTGCTCCGGCCACCTCTCTTTTTTGCTGTACGCCATAACCAACCACCACCACTTCATCAACCGAGAATACATCAGTTTCCATTGAAACTGCAAAGGTATTTTGATTACCTATTTCCACTTCAAGGTTTTTCATACCTATAAAACTGAAAACAAGAATCTTAGCATCACTTGGAACACTTAACACAAATTTACCATCCATGTCAGTCACCGTCCCCAAGGTAGTTCCTTTTACCTGCACGGATACACCAGGGATTGAAGCACCATCCTCCTTACTGGTAACTGTACCCGTAATGCTCTTAACCTGAGCATTCACAATTTGTATGCCCACAAAGAGGATACAAATCAAAAACAGCGTTAGTTTTTTCATAGAAAAAGTTTTTGAATTAGTATTAAACAAACATTTTGCAAGTTTTTAACCGTTCATCTCACTTTACTTTTTATGCCCGATTAAAAAATGACCTTTGTGCTAAAATAATTTATTTTTTATTTACTGATACTTCTCATATTAACATTTATTAAGTTTTTGGGGATTTATGTTAAAAAAAATCACATTCCTTTATTCAAGTTTGGTTTTCTGCATTTTTACATGACTCATTTCTGTCTTTCGGGTTAATTTTAAATCCTGAATTCGAACATTTTGTTACAGAAAAGGATGAATGACATTTATTTTTTTAATCCAACATGCGATTTTGCCATTGCGAATGGCAGCCCAAACTGGCAACCTAACCAGCTTTTACAAAAAATGGAAGAAGACCTGGACCTGCTTCCTGCTTACTTAGCTACCCCCAGCGATGGAATCATATTAAATAATTACCCCTCAGGTTCATTTCTGGATGAATTCCAAAAAGTCAAATTCACATTCCCGGGTTTTATTCAAAAGAAAAACCTTAACCTGATTTCTCGAAACAAAATCCGAAACATTCAACCGTGGGGCTGGAGCCCGGCAGCACATAAACAAACAGAATACCTGAAAAATTTTTGTTCCGATGAATTCAGTGTTTCTCCGGTATTTAACTGGCATCCTGAAATCAAACATTTTTATTCCCGAAGTTTTTCTGCTACTGTTTTAGCCGAAGTTTTGAAAAACCTGAAAACGGGAAACATGCTGCCTCAGAGTTATCTTCCAAAAGTTTGCAAAACCGCAACAGATGTGGAAAATGCAGTGAAATGTTGGGGGAAAGTAATGTTGAAAGCCCCCTGGAGCAGCTCGGGGCGCGGATTACAGCCCATTACCAAAACACCGGTCCATCAGAAAGTATGGGAAAAGATCAAGGGGATTATCCGCGATCAGGGTTTTTTGTTGGCAGAACCATTACTAAATAAAGTTCATGATATGGCGTTTCTTTTTGAATTAAATAAGGGAATCATCCGTTTTACAGGAACCAGCCATTTTTTTACGGATAAAAACGGGAAGTATGAAGGTAATTTCCTGAAGGGCGTCTCAAAACCTGGCTTTAACAGCGTCGATAGTTTTATAAACAAAATACAGACCGACATGCTGACAGCGCTAACCCGTGTGTTGCAAAACAGTAAACTCCCCTCAGTTTATGAAGGGCCATTGGGTGTTGACATGTTAATCTATCGCGATGACGATGATGAATTGTATATAAATCCCTGCCTCGAAATAAACCTGCGTTATACAATGGGCTTTGTCGCCTTAAATACGGAGAAGCTGCTTGCGGAAAAATCGAAAGGTGTTTTTCGGATATTTTATGAGCCCGGGAAATCATTTTTCTCTTTCAGCCACGAAATGCGGACGAAACACCCGTTAATAATTACAGCATCAAAAATAGCGTCGGGATTTCTGGCTTTGACAGAACCCACTCCCGATAAAAAATTCGGTGCTTATTTGCTGGCTAAACCAGCGTGAGTTTTTAGTCACGAAATAGCGGCCAATCCTCTTTTTCCTCCTTAAAATCTTTGTTTACTTTCAATCTTTCGGTAATATGCAAACCGGCATATTCCCATCTAATGTTTTCAACGCCATCCTCATCAATAGCCTCAACACTGGTTTTTTCGGGCAGTGTTTCTGCTTGCCTGATGTTTTCATAACCCTTTAAATCAGCGATTAGTTGTATTGAAATGCCAGCGCTTTTCAAATCATCGCACACCTGATTCAGGTTGTAATTTTCTCCGGCACCAAATGATTGAACCGCAACGGAAAATTTTGCCACCGAATTTCCAAACAACAAAACCCAGGCACAATAAGGCGAAAGCTCGTTGAGTTTCAGCACATCTGAAAATAAAGGTGGATTCCAGGGCCTCTGGAAATAGCCTTTCAGATCGGCAAGCAAAAAATTACCGGCCTCAACCGGCAGACTCCCCTGCTGACCGAGAACCCGCAAGAGCTCTATTCCATTATCAGAAATTGCATAGGGTGTTTCGGCAACTGTTCCATCAATAATTTTCTGTGCCCAGCCTGGCAAATGGCTAACTTCAAGCTGACTCACCAAAATGCGTGGCAATTTGCTGTTCTCTTCATGCTGATAAACAGCAGCGGTCAAGAGTTTATCATGTATCGAATATTTTGCAATCTGCCTGTAACCGAAAAACCCGGCCAGATGATCAATTCCGGCGATACCACCGGGCTGCTCTCCGGTATGCGCATTGACTGTCCGGAACATAATGTGATCAAAAACCGGATTGCATTGCCGTCCTTTTAAAAACCGGTCGGTTTTACCGGCAGCATCCAGCTCAATTGCATATTTTTCCCAGAGATGGTTTGCAAGGGTATTTATCAATTCAGATGATTTCACTTTCATGGCGGCTTTTTTCAGGATAAACTGAAAAAACGTTCAATAGGTTACCTAAAAGTACCTGTTTTAAAACCGAAATCAGGAATTATTCCTGGGGGTACTTTTCATAAAAGCCAAAACATCTTTTTTATCGAAGAAGGAGGTGCCGCCTTGTCGGGTGGTATTTAAGGCCCCGGCAGCGTTGCCGAAATTAAGTGCCTGCTGAATTGATTTCCCGTTCAGGTAGTAATGCAGAAAACCTGCAGAAAAAGCCATTCCCGAGCCAACATTGTCGACCATTTCAATTTTGTAGCCCCCGTCGGTATAAACACCTTTTCGTTTGTGCATGGCAAACACCCCGTTTTGGCCACGGGTAATCAGAATCAGGTCAACTTTGTATTTTTTAATCATTTTCGAACAAAAGTCGGTAATATCACCTGCCTCCAATCCCAGTTCCTTGTTTAAAAACCCGATTTCCTTTTCTTTAATCCTGACAATGTTTGAAAAGCCCAGCAGGTTTTCAACTACCTGAACATTAAAAAAATGTTCGAAAAGTTTCAGGTCAAAAAAATGAAGCGAGTCGGGCGATTCCTTTATCAGTTCGCGAAGCGTATTTTTCGACAGGCCAAAACGTTGGGGCAGCAAACCATAAAATAGGCAATCGGCATTGCGCACAAGTTTCAGTGCCTCGGCCGTAAATTCGATATGATCAAAAGCAACATCGGGTGTAACATGAAAACGGGGCTCCTGATTTTCATCAAAAGTAATATTCACTGTCCCGGTGGCAAATTCGGTATCAATCTGTACATTTTCATCAGAAATTCCAAGTTCTTTCAGTTTCAGAAGTGCCGCGTACCCCAGGTTATCGTCACCAATCCTCGAAAGAAGAAAACCCTGTTCGTTAAACGAGTTGCAACGGTAAACCAGGTTCGATGGTGTCCCGCCGAGTATTTTCCCGTTTGGAAAAATATCCCAGACGACCTCTCCGAAAGCCACAATTTTCTTACTCATCAGTATCAGTTTTCAGGGGTCAAAATTAAAAAATAATAAGAGAGAAACTATTCCCGGTTGAAAATGCTCATGCAAAAATGTGCTAATACAAAAATTAATAATTTAACCTCATCTTTGCCCTTGAAATTGATTTACATGACGGAACAAAACATTTTAGTACGAAAGCGTGTTTCACACTGAAAATATCCATGAATTATCTTGCGCACCTATATTTATCAGGTCCCGACGAACAAATAATGGCCGGGAATTTTGCCGGCGATTATATAAAAGGCTCAAAATGGAAAAATTACCCGGAGAAAATAGGGACAGGTGTCAGGTTGCACCGTGATATTGATTCGTTTACTGATAACCATCCGCTTTATAGAGAAGCGAAACTGTTTTTCAAACCCGAATTGGGCCTTTATTCGGGTATTGTGGTCGATTTTGTTTACGACCATTTCCTGGCAAAAAACTGGGCTGATTATTCATCAATCAGCCTGCGTCAGTTTTCCCGAAAGGCACATGGAGCGCTTATCAGGAACTTTTTTCATTTACCTGTCGAAGTTCAACGCTTTTTACCTTTTCTGATCAAAAATAAAAGGCTTGAAACTTATGCAACAGTAGATGGAGTTACCGGGGCACTAAAAATTATGAGCAATTACAGTTCACTCCCTGAAAAAAGTGATTTTGTAAAAACCACTTTGTATGAAAATTATGCTGCACTTGAGAACAATTTCAGGCAATATATGCCTTTACTGATAAATTTTGTGAAGGAAAAACACAATCTTTAAACTTCGATCAGAATTTTTCGTAACGGCTGGCATCGAGCCGGATAAAAATGAACAGCAGGATTGTAAACGACCAAAGCGATGAACCTCCGTAGCTAAAGAATGGCAACGGGATACCAATCACAGGCATTATTCCGATGGTCATCCCGATGTTGACCATAAAATGAAAAAAAAGGATCACCACCACGGAATAACCATAAATACGCGAAAATCCGGAACGCTGCCGCTCGGCCAGCCAGACCAGCCGGTAGAACAAAAGCATAAATAACCCGATTATCACCAGCGCCCCAATAAAGCCCCACTCTTCTCCAACGGTGCAAAAAATAAAATCGGTACTTTGTTCGGGCACAAAATTGAATTTTGTCTGCGTTCCATTCAGAAAACCCTTCCCCAAAAATCCCCCTGACCCAATTGCGATTTTACTTTGGTTTACGTTATACCCCGCTCCCAACGGATCGGAGTGAATACCCAAAAGTTCGTTGATGCGCGATTGCTGATGTTCGCCCAGTACATTATAAAAAACATAGTCGACTGAAATAGTAAATAAAAGAGAACCAAGAAAAATAAGAGAAATGGTCAGAAAACTTGTTATTTTCCTGAAAAAGCTGTAAACCACCACAATAACTGTCGCTAAAATAAGCCCGGCGGTTATTATGTCACCCCATTCAAATTTCGCCCCCAGGGCAAGGTTAAGCCCGACAAATGGTAAAATACCCAGCGCATAAATCACAGGAATATGGTAATACTGTTTGTTGCGTGTATTAATACCGTAAAACACCAATAATACAATAACCAGCATTAAAACCGACAAAACCAGGTTGGAAACTATCAGTGCCAGTACAAACAGCACTATCATCAGTGTCCCGAAAAATAAGACGATACCTGAAAGTCCTTCACGATAGAGTACCAGGATAAATGAAAAAAAGACGAGTGCCGAACCTGTGTCGTTTTGAATGAGAATTAAAAAAGCCGGGAACAGAATGATAAACGCAATAAACAGTAACGATCTGAAATTATGCATTTTAAAATCGTGTGTGTTCATATAACTGGCCAAGGCAAGTGCTGTTGCAAATTTGGCAAACTCTGCCGGCTGAAACCCGAATGAACCGATCATAAACCAGCCTTTCGCGCCATTGATGGTAGTACCCAAAAGCAGCACCAACAAAAGCAAAATCATGACTATCCCGTAAATTATCCACGAAAAAAACACATAGAAATTTGATTCGATTATCAGCAGGAAAAAGCCAAGGATAATAGCCGCGCCAATCCATATCAACTGTTTGCCATAACGTTGCGTGGTGTCGAAAATGCTCTGGTGATTCTGGTCGTAAACCGATGAATAGATATTGATCCATCCCAGTAACATTAACAAAACAAATATTGTTACAGTTACCCAATCGATGTTTGCCCAAAGACTTTTTCTGTTTGGCATAATTTTAGGGTTGACCCGGTTTTAATAAATTTGCTTCCAACATCCTTTTCTCAACAGGTTTACGCGATGTAGCAATCGTGTCATTCAGGTATTTCTCCACCATCAGGCTGGCCATGGGGGCAGCGTAACTGGCTCCCCAGCCACTGTTTTCGACATAAACAAAAATGGCAATTTTCGGATTAATCCGGGGTGCAAAAGCTGTGAATACCGAGTGATCGATTCCGTTGTTCTGCACTGTACCTGTCTTTCCACACATTTCAACCCCGGGGACTCCGGCCACTGCACTCAGTTTTCCCTGAATCAGTTCCCGCATTCCTTCAATTACCGGTTCAAAATGTTCAGGTGCTACTTTTGTATATTGTTTTACTTTGAAATAGGAAGAAACTGTATCGCCTTTTACCTCCCTGACCAAATGCGGAGGGTAATAAAACCCCCTGTTAGCAACAATTGCACCAACATTGGCCATTTGAAGTGGTGTAATCCCCAATTCGCCCTGCCCGATTGACAGTGACCGGATTGTCAAAGCATTCCAGCCTCCTTTTCCATACCATTTATTGTATAATTCTTCTGTTGGCAAATCACCCGATAACACGTGGGCAAAATCGCTGCTGATCACTTTCCCGATCCCAAAACTCTCGACATAACTGCGCCAGTTGTTAAAACCATCCACAGCCTTTTTCTTCAGGTTGATAATGTTCCTGAAAGTATTCCACATAAACGGGTTACACGATTCGCGGATACCTTCTGTAACATTGGCAGAGCCACCATGGCTGTGGGTACATTTTATGGGCGTTGATGATTTTCCATTGCACCCGAACCTAGAATTTACTGTAATTGCTCCTGTTTGCAGCCCTATCAGCGAATTGATGATTTTAAACGTTGAACCCGGTGGATATTTAGCCTGCAATGCCCTGTTAAACAATGGTAATTCAGGATCTTCAGCCAATAGCGTATAATTGGCACTTCTTACACGGCCCACCAATAACCCGGGATCATAAGTTGGAGCACTTACCAAAGCCAGTACTTCGCCAGTGGAAGGTTCAATGGCTACCACGCTGCCCTTTTTGTTAACAAATAATTCTTCCGCATATTTCTGAAGTTCAACATCTAAAGTAGTAATAAGGTCTTTACCTATTTCGGCTGGCACGTCCTCAGCCCCGTCCAGGTAGCTACCCTGCACCCGGTTATGAACATCAACCAATTGTTTTTTTATCCCTTTTATACCTCTTAACTGCTTCTCATAAGTTTTTTCAATGCCACTTGCTCCAATATAATCGCCGGTTTTATAATAATTATCCCTGGCAATATCTGCATCCTTTACCTCGCTCACATAACCCAGAACATGAGCCGCCACCGGGTATGCATACTCACGTAAAGTTCTCGACTGCACCTGGAAACCTTTGAATTTGTAAAGTTTTTCCTGAATATAAGCAAAACTCTCAGGCGGAATCTGCTTTACAAGAATTGACGGTTTATAGGAAGAATAATCCCTGGCTTTTTTAAGTC
>JAJUGS010000075.1 GCA_029265875.1 Prolixibacteraceae bacterium | reverse complement strand
CGTTATTTTCGAAACTTAAAAGCCTTGAAAGGATTTTTTGTGAAGCTTGTAATTGTCTGACAGCTAATTCAAAACTTTCCTGATTAAATGGGTCGGGTAAATAATGGCATCTTGAATCGTGTTTGTTCTTATGCTGAATCCGCAATAAAATATCAGATTTTCCTGTAATCAGAATCACTCTTTCAGGGGCGATATTTACAATTTGCTGAATTATATCCTCCGGGTTATTTGTTTCGTCAATGTTTATAATAATTATTTCAGAAAGATTGTTTTTCCCTTTTTCTGAAGCGATAAAATCGATTAGCAGGTCCTTGTTTGTGAAAGTGGTAACGGGTACGGCGTCACCAAAAATCCGGACGATTCCGAATTTCAGATTAATTGAAATGTGTTTGTCATTTGCATAACAAATTATGGAAGGACTTATCATTTGGGCAATAATTTAATGGTTCCTGACGCAAAATTAAAACATAATATTGTTAAGATGCAAATAAAAACGGTGGCGTATTAATGTTTTAACATTTTACCAGACCAGAACAGTATGAACGCATTAACCGGATGTGCACCAATAATTAAGAGGTTTCCCATTGAACTATAATCAAGAATTGTCAGGATTTTTCCGGCCAAAGCAAACAGGCCACCTGCAACTATAGCAGTAACAATTCTTTGTTTATTAACTTTCAAATTCAGTAACCCGGCCAGTGTGGGTACAATGAATGAACCTGAAAACACAGCCAGTGCAAAAAGCAGTGTTGCAATTATTTTTGAAATAAATAAAGCAGTTACAATACCGGCTAATCCTATAAGAAGAATATAAATGCGGGTTAGTGTCAATGCATTTTTTTTCTGAAGATTTCCTAATGAAAGTTCACTTAAAATCATGGCAGCATTCATCAGCGACGAACCGGAAGAAATAATTGCTGAAAGAAGGGCTGCCATAAATAATCCATAAATCCAGCCGGGAAGATTTAAGACAGAAAAATTGAGCAACCCCTGATTGTTTGCTGCAACTGAATAGAACCCCAGCCAGGTTAGGATAAAAGCGATTGCAACCAGGAAAAACGCGGAAACAACAATTGATTGAGTGGCTACTTTTTCGTTTCGGGCACAAAAAACGCGGGAATAAATATCGGGGCCTACCACAAAAGTTGTTGAATACGTTAGTAATAACACAAGTAAATCGGTAAAACTGAATTTGCTGTTAAACAACGCACCCATTGAAAATGGTTCAACGGATGGCAGGTTTTTGTTGAAAAGTGAAATCAGAAAAACCAGTACCAGCCCGGCTAAAAGTATGATTGACTGAAGTGTGTCGGTTCTCAGAATTCCAACTTGTCCGCCAATCAATGTTAAAATAATAAATACCCCTCCTGATAATATAGCTGCATTGCTATAATTCATAAAACCAACGCTTTGCAATATTTTTGCAGCAGCAATTATTTGAACCGCCACAATGCCGACCCAGGCAACCGGAATAATCACCGAAGCTATTTTCCGGGCGTTTTCGCCATACATCGTTCCCAGTAATTCGGGTAAGGTAAATCGGCCTTGTCTGCTGATTCGCTTTACAAACGGAATGAGAAACAGCAGACCTATAGCGGCGCTGGTGAGAAACCAAACTGCCGGCCAACCGTTCAAATGGCTTAATTCGATGGTTCCCAGAATTGCCGACCCGCCCAGAATAGTAGCCAGTAAACTCCCTGAAACCATGAAAACTCCCGCATTTTTGCCCGATATGTAATAATCTGCCGGGGTTTTGATTCTGAAATAAGAAATCAGCCCAACGGCCAATACCAACAGAAAATAGACGATGATAATTATTTTAACCTGAATCATCCGCCAAATATCGGAATTTCTGTTTCAATATTGTACTTTCGTGGTGCACTGCCGGTGTAGTTCGTAAATCAACATGTAACTAAAATGTCAGGAACCAGAAACAGGGAAATAATAAGTCGATTCGTTGTGTTTTTACTATTGCTAAACTCATTTTTCAGTGTTGATGCGCAGCCGGCAACTAATCCTGATTTTGTTTGGGGAAATGCTTCCTATTTTAACCTGAACACCGGAGAAACGGTTTTGTATGACAATACAGCGATAAAATTATTGTCGGTTCATCGCCAGTTTAATCGGCTGAAAATCGGGAATGATACCGTTACATGTCGTGTCAGTCGCCGCACATTGCCATTCGTTGCAGGCAAATTAAGAGTTTTTGTTGCCGATAATTTTCATATTAAATCGCTGTCAGCAAATAATATAGGGCATGGTCTTTTGAAAAAGGAGGTTTTGTTGTGTGTTTCCAATTTTAATCAACCTTTGCTGAACACAACCGATTTTGTTTTTCCCATCAGTTTTAACGATGGTTATCTCTGGAGTTGCGATGAAGACAATTATCTGTTTTCGTTTAAAAGCGTAGGAACAAATCCCGAAAAGTGCAATACAGAAGGGGTTTATTTTGATATGGAAAGTTCGCGACTGACAAAAAAGAACTGGCTTGTAGCGGCTGAAAATTCGGTGGTTGAATGGATTTTCCCGGACAATAAAAACAAAAACGAATCAGGTATATTACTGAGAAGCGCAACCAATTCATCAATTTATTATTTGTATCAGCATCTCAATTCAAAAAGTCTGGAAATCAGAAAGGGGCAATTGCTCGAAAAAGGTGATTTAATAGGAACGACATATTATGGCAGTGGCTGGGGACATTTTACTTTCTCCGTAATTTATAGCGAAAAAGTGCCTGAACCCGGATCTTGTATTGATAATGTGGTGAATGGTTTCCCGCAATTGTATGAATTACATTTCAATACCACCGTTCCGTTCTACAGGAGTTTTAAAAAAGGCAGGCTCTTTTTCGGAAAAAACAGCCTGTTAAACGGGAACCAGAAAAATGCTTCCGAGTTTGAAGATTATTCCGGAAAAGGCTGGTTGACTGCTGATTGGAATATTACTGAAAAAGTGGAAACTGTATCAAAAGGAACCGAAGGCAATGTCAGGCTGAAAAAAGTGCTTTTCGACAAAACACCGTCAAAGGTTGTAAATCCTGAAGATTATTTTGATTATGAAATCCATGTTCCCGACGGAAAATACAGAATCAGGGCAAAAGTGGGCGATGTGGAACTACCCTCGTGGCAGAAAGTTGTTTTTGAAGGAATTGAAACAAATGTGATCACCACTGAAAAAGGACAATTTACCTGGACCCCGGAGCGGATTGTAAAAGTTGCCGACGGGCGGCTGACAATCAGGGTTTATTTTGATGAAACTTCCGGCAAAGTAGCCGGATTAAGCGAAATCGTATTCCAGTTAGCCGGGTGAATTTAAAACGCAAGTACCATTCCGGTTTTTACCTGAGTAATGCCGAATTCATTATAAAAAGTCACCAATGCCGGTAATTCGGTGCAATGAGAAGGAAATATTTTTTCCACCCGATTTCTTTTGAAATAGTCGATGGTTTCCGTTGTCTGTCGGTTTTGGTGTTTCAGGTGAAATCCTCCAATTACAGCTTTAATTGCTGAAATTCCGGTTACCATTTTTGCTTGTTCGCAAATGTTGCAAATGCCCGAATGCGAACAGCCCGTGATTATGACGAGTTCGTTGTTTACAACAGCCGCCAGTGCCGAATCGTCAGAAACAAAATCATCATCTCCGTTTTCAAACGAAAAGGAAGTTGTCTGACTTTCAAAATTATTCAGCCGGGGAATTTCGCCTAAAAACCAAAGATGGGTTGAAATTTGATAGGGATGGATTGTTTCCGTTAAATCGAATTTTTTCTGAAACGCTTCTTTTGATAGGCTCAATCCAACAAAACGATGGTCATTTTTTCCGAATCTTTTTAAGAAAGAACCGGGGTGTGTAATTAGTTTTTTGTTTTCGAGCAATTGCAGCCCATCGCCGTGGTCCCAGTGACCATGGCTCAAAACCACGGTTTTTACTTCATTTTGAATGTCAATGCCAAGATGCCGGGCATTCTTCAGAAACACATTCGAATGCCCGGTATCAAATAGTATTTTTTCACCATCAATTTCAACCAGGTACGATAAACCATGTTCGGCCAGTAATTGGCCGCCAGCTGAGTTTTCGGTCAAAACTGTGATTTTAAGTTTCATATAATTCACCTTGTCCCGTGTTGGTACCGGTGGTGCAAATGTAACCTGAAATCTTCAAATTCATTACTTTCTTCTGAATGATGATGGTGATGTCCATGATGGTGATGATCGTGGTGATGATCGTGACGGCAATCCTCATCCGACAATTCGAGCGAATTGTTTATGAATGCCTCTGCCAGTTTCATCGCCGGGCCGGCACCCGCTCCCTTGTGAACATTAACACCGAAATGCTCCAGTATTTTTGTGGCTTTTTCTCCGATACCGCCGGCAATTACATCCGTAATATGGTTTGCAACCAGCCATTTTGGAATGGCACCCGGTGTGTGTGGCGGTGGAACAAGTTTCTGACTCAAGACTACTTTATTGTCTTCCACGGTAAATATTTCAAACAAAGTACTGTGTCCGAAATGGGTGTTCAGATTTCCGTTATCTTCTACCGGAATTGCGATTTTCTTATTCATAGGTTATTATTTTGATATAATGAAATAATGTTTAAAATTTAGTTGTACAAAACTAAAATATTATTTTCATTTTATAACAATCATATGTTTGAAATAATAAAAAATGTGTTATTTTATTTACCAGTTAATTAGTATATTATTGAATTTGTGCTTTATTTTAATATGTGAATTATATAATTTTGAAATGATTGGGTTAATTACGATAAACAGGATATTAAAAATCTATATTTGTTATTGTCCGGTAAGTTGAATCAATATGAAATTGTTAGCAATAAAGCGGCTTTTGCATTGTTCAGTCAGGTTAATCTTAAACAGGAATTAATATTTTATTTTTCTGCTGAATCACCGTAAAAAATACTGGTGGAGAATTGGATAGATTGACTATCTTTGCCAAACTTTTTTTGAACAAAAATTAGCGTGAAAAATGATACAAATTACATTACCCGATAATAGTGTCAGGACTTTTGAAGGACCGGTAAACGGGATGGAAATAGCCAAATCGCTGTCTAACAGTCTGGCTCGTGAAGTACTTTCCATCACTGTAAATGGTGAAGTCTGGGATTTGATGCGCACCATAAATACCGATGCGTCGGTAAAACTAAATACCTGGGACGATCGCGACGGAAAGGAAACTTTCTGGCATTCGTCGGCGCACCTCATGGCTGAAGCGGTTGAAGCTTTTTACCCGGGTACAAAATTTGGTATCGGTCCCACTGTTGAAAACGGGTTTTACTACGATGTGGATCTTCCTGCCGGACAAGTTCTTACCGACAAGGATCTTCAGAAAATTGAGCAGAAAATGCTCGAATTGGCCCGTCAGAAGAACAACATAGTGCGTTCAGAAATCTCCAAGGCCGATGCTTTAAAAATGTTTACTGAAAAGAATGATGAGCTGAAACTCGAACTCATCAGCGAATTGGAAGATGGAACAATCACCGTTTACAACCAGGGAAATTTTACTGATTTGTGTCGCGGTCCGCATTTGCCAAATACCGAATATATCAAGGCAATCAAGCTGACTTCGCTCGCCGGGGCTTACTGGCGCGGGAACGAAAAAAATAAAATGCTCACCCGTATTTATGGCATTACATTTCCAAAACAGAAAATGCTGGACGAATACCTGGTGATGTTGGAGGAAGCCAAAAAACGCGACCACCGGAAGGTGGGCAAGGAGATGGAACTTTTTGCATTTTCTGAATCGGTGGGACAGGGATTGCCGCTCTGGTTGCCAAAAGGAACACAATTGAGAATGCAACTGCAGGATTTTCTTCAGAAAGTTCAGAAAAAATATGGGTATGAACAGGTGATGACACCTCATATTGGCGATGTCAGACTGTATAAAACCTCGGGACATTACGAAAAATATGGCAAGGATTCGTTCCAGCCCATATCAACACCGGTTGAAGGCGAATCGTATTTGCTGAAACCGATGAATTGTCCGCATCACTGCGAGATTTACAAATTGCGTCCGCGCTCGTATAAAGACCTCCCAATCAGGATGGCGGAATTTGGAACTGTTTACCGTTACGAAATGAGTGGCGAATTGCACGGCTTAACCCGTGTCCGCAGTTTTACCCAGGACGATGCGCACCTTTTTTGCCGCCCCGACCAGATTAAAGACGAATTCAAAAAAGTAATCGATATTATCTTTATCATTTTCAAAGCATTAAACTTTGAAAATTACACAGCACAGATTTCATTACGCGACCCGAAAAAACCGGAAAAATACATCGGTTCGGCTGAAAACTGGGACAAAGCGGAACAGGCAATTGTGGAAGCCTGCCAGGAAAAAGGATTGAATACAATAACCGAGTTGGGAGAGGCCGCATTTTATGGCCCGAAACTCGATTTTATGATCAAAGATGCGCTGGGGAGAAGTTGGCAATTGGGTACAATTCAGGTGGATTACAACCTGCCTGAACGTTTTCAGTTGGAATACACCGGAGCCGACGACCAGCGTCACCGCCCGGTAATGATTCACCGTGCTCCGTTTGGTTCGATGGAACGTTTTGTGGCAGTGCTGATTGAACACACGGCCGGGAAATTCCCGTTGTGGCTGACACCGGAACAGGTGGTTATATTACCGATCAGCGAAAAGTATAACGATTATGCTAAAAAAGTTTCAGATTTGTTAAATATTTCCGATATTCGCACCGTCGTTGACGAACGTAACGAAAAGATTGGTAGGAAGATACGCGACAACGAATTAAAACGGATCCCTTATCTGCTGATTGTTGGCGAAAATGAGGCTGAAAACGAGACTGTTTCAGTACGCCGGCAAGGTGAAGGAGATAAAGGCGCAATGAAAATCAGCGAATTCGCTGATTTGCTTGTTAAAGAAGTAAGAGACCAGTTAAATGGATTGTATAACTAATTTAGGAGGACTTTAAAATAGCTATTATTAACAACAGAGGCCAACAGCCAAAACAGGAAGAGCCTCAACACAGGTTAAATCACAAAATCAGGGTGCCGCAGGTACGACTGGTTGGCGACAATATCGCCGAACCCGGTGTTTACAGCTTGCGCGATGCCTTAAAACTTGCAGAAGAACTGGAACTGGACCTGGTGGAAATTTCACCAAAAGCCGAACCACCGGTATGCAAGATTATCGATTACTCCAAGTTTCTTTATCAGCAGAAAAAGAAACAAAAGGAGATGAAAGCCAAAACTGTTAAAGTAGTTGTAAAAGAAATCAGGTTCGGTCCACAAACCGATGAACACGATTTCAATTTTAAACTCCGCCATGCCGAGAAGTTTTTAAAGGAAGGTGCAAAAGTAAAAGCCTTTGTGTTTTTTAAAGGACGTTCAATCCTTTTTAAAGAACAAGGTGAAATTTTACTGCTCAAACTGGCAACCGGTCTAGAAGATGTTGGTATTGTTGAACAACTTCCAAAACTTGAAGGCAAAAGAATGACCATGTTTATTTCACCGAAAAAGAAATCATAAAGTTCTTTGACAATTAAAATTAAGTAGGATTATGCCAAAAATGAAGACGAATTCCGGGGCCAAAAAACGTTTCAGGCTTACCGGAACAGGTAAAATTAAAAGGAAACATGCCTACAAAAGTCACATTCTGACTAAAAAAGCAACAAAACGTAAACGTAATCTCGGTTACTGGACAACCATCGACAGTACCAACGAGAACAACGTAAAACTGATGTTGGGCATGAAGTAATCCGCCAAAAGCGAATTACTGTTTTAATCCTTTTAAAGCGATAGAAAAAAAAGTAATTAACCAGATAACAAGGCATTAAAAGTATTCTCTGCAATATCGGGAGTCGCCGGTTATCAAAAAAAGTAAAAGTATGCCAAGAAGTGTAAATCATGTAGCATCACGGGCCCGGAGGAAAAATTTACTGAAAAGAACAAGAGGTTATTTCGGTTCCCGTAAAAATGTCTGGACGGTTGCAAAGAATACCTGGGAAAAAGGCCAGCAGTATGCTTACCGCGACAGGAAAGCGAAAAAAAGATCATTCCGTGCATTGTGGATTCAGCGTATCAACGCTGCCACACGTTTGGAAGGAATGTCGTATTCACAATTCATGGGATTGTTAAAAAAGAATGCAATCGAGATCAACCGCAAAGTGTTGGCCGATTTGGCTCTTAACCAGCCTGAAGCATTCAAGGCAATCGTTAACAAAGTAAAATAAATCCGACTTTATTGATTTCGAGGGGAAATAAATAAAAGCCCTGACGGTTTCGTCAGGGCTTTTTTATGCTTTTTTCTTCCGACTTCGGTTTCCCGACTTCCAACTTTCTTCTACCACACCGTTTTCATTATGCCACCATCCACAGCCAGACTCACACCTGTAATATACGAGGCTGCCGGTGAAAGCAAAAAGGCGCCGGCTTTGCCAAATTCTTCAATAGTTCCGTACCTGCCAAGCGGGATGGTGGCTTCAAAGCTTTTCTTAATTTCTTCAGCAGAAACGCCTGATTTCTCAGCGATATTATTGTCTAATGATTTTACACGGTCGGTGTCGATGCGGCCCGGCATCAGGTTGTTAACCCTGATTTGATCTTTGGCTAACTCAACCGACAGACTTTTTACAAGACTTGTAACTCCCGAACGAAATACATTGGAAAGCAGCAATCGGTTAATTGGCTCTTTCACCGACATTGATGTAACCGTTACAATTGAGCCTCCGTCCGCATTTCGCATGTAAGGCAAAACTCCGCGAATCAGTCGAACAGCGCTCATCAATGTCAGGTTAAAAGCCGATTGCCATTGTTCATCGGTAAAATCATCAAAGTTGCCGGGAGGCGGACCACCGGCATTCACCACCAAACCATCGATTCGTTCGAAAGCAGTTTCCACCTCAGTAATCCAGTTTTTTATTGATTCAGCATTGGCAGCATCAAATACCGAAGCAAGAACCGTTGCACCGGTTTCTTTTCTGAGGTTTTCGGCAGCTTTCTCAATCTCTGCTTTTGTTCGGCTTGCAATGCAAACAATGGCTCCATTCAACGCGAGTTCTCGCGCAATTCCAAAGCCAAGTCCTTTGCTGGCTGCGGCAACCATAAAAACTTTGTCTTTTATCTGTAAATCCATAGTTTTAAATTCCAGGTTTCAAGTTCCAAATCTCAAATTCCAAATCCCAATTTCTTACTTCCCTCCTGTGGAGGGGTCGGGGGAGGCTTTTAGTGCAACCAAGGCAAATGACGCCAGCCAGTGGGCGCCTGCATATTCGCCCGAGTCCATTTTTTCGTAACTGTAATTAAAATGGCGTTCTCCCAAATCAATCATTTTCTGGTTATTCAATGATTTTCCCACTTCAAACAAACACCAGGCACGACTGAAATTCAATCCATCAAGATGGGCTAATTTCCCGTCTGAACGGTCGGTTACAACAGCAATTTCAAGGTATTTTGCAGGGGTCTTTTCAAAGCCGGGAAGAAATTCCCTGAGCCATTTTCTGAATTCTTTTTCCGGCAGAATTTTCATCATCAGGTCGGCTTCCTGCAAACAAGGTGAGAGGAAATCAAAACCACCGGGTTCCCAGCTCAAAGGGCAATCCTTATCATTCAGATAATATTGCAGGGCTTTTTCTTCGATTTTTGCAGCCAGTTTTGTATCGTATTTTTTTGCATAATCGTAGGCAAAGCTCATCCCGAAGGCAGTGTTCGGGTGTTCACCCACGCGAATCGGATAATTCAGTTTGTCCAGAAATTCGATGAATTTTGCAGAAATCAGGTCAACCAGCGGGAGCAGGTTTTTGTGAATTTCAGCAGCTCCGGGTGTTTTTGATTCACGCAGTGCTTCATCCAGTTTCAGCAGCCAGGCCCAGCCGTAGGTTCGCTCAAAATCCTTGTTGTGCTTGTCGTTCAGAAAATCAATTTCTTTCTGGATATTTTGCGCTGTGATGTTTTTGCCGATTTTCATCCAAATTGAATCTTTCTTATGAAAATCGGGAAAACTGTTCAGAATGGTAACAAGCGCCCAGTGTCCGTGAACCGATGAATGCCAGTCGAAACAACCATAAAACGCCGGATGCTGGAGTCGGGGAGGGGCCAGGTAGCTGTCGTCGCCCAATACTTCGCCGGGTTTGTTGGGGTACTCCTGGTCGATACACGAAAATGCAAAACGGTAGAGGTATTCGGCTTTGTGCTCATCCAAAACCAGTCCCGGCTTTGTTTGCGAAAACCCGAAAAGTGAAACTCCGGTTATAAAAAACAGCAAAAAATACGACGCTCTCATTTGTAAATTTTTGCTGAAAATAGCACTATTTAAAGAAATCGCTGAGCATTTGTGCCCTGAAACTGAAAATTTGATAAAGCTTTCTTTTGATAAAAATTAAGTAAGCCAGGCGGCCGAAAATACCAAAAGGGATTTTAAAAGTTACGCGGTCGGTCATTTTGACGCCTTTTTCAACTGGCGTAAAGTGATGTTCGTGGTGCCACATTTTATAAGGGCCAAACCGCTGCTCGTCGATAAAAAATGCTTTTTCTTTTACCTGTGTGATTTCGGTTACCCAGTTGTTTTTTACTCCCGGGAAGATGCCAATTTTATAGGTGATTATCTGGCCGGCAAACATTTGTCCAGGTGTGCCGCTGGTGATTATAAATCCCATTTCTTTTGGAGTGATTTTTGCCAAATTATCCGGATTGGAGAAAAAATCCCAGGCTTTATCAAGGGAAATTGGTAATATGTGTTGCGTTTTTAACGTATATACGCCCGAATGATAACTGATATCGAAGTTGTTGTTATTCATAACTTTAATTAATGAATAATAAGGATTGATGTTTTTTGTTTAAGTGTTTTTGTTTAATTATTAGTCATCAGATCACGCTGAAATCAGAGAGGGGAAACGTTTCAATTTCGTCGAAGATGAGAGGGAACGAGGGGTGAGTGAATTTCTTCTTCATTCACGCAATCACGCATTAAATCATTTTTACTCTTTAATCCCAATCTGGTCGAAAATAAAGGCGTATTCCAGGGCAATTTCCTTGATATAATCAAATCGGCCTGAAGCGCCTCCATGTCCATAATCCATATTGATTTTGAATATCAGCGGATTTTTATCGGTCTTCATGTCGCGCAGTTTGGCCACCCATTTTGCTGGTTCAAAATATTGTACCTGCGAATCGTGCAGACCGGTAGTTACCAACAACGCCGGGTAATTTTGTGCTTTCACATTGTCATAAGGCGAATACGATTTCATATAGAAATAGTACGTTGAATCTTTTGGATTGCCCCATTCGTCGAACTCACCGGTGGTAAGCGGAATACTTTCGTCTAACATGGTGGTAACCACATCCACAAACGGGACAGCCGCAATCACACCTTTGTACAATTCAGGTTTCAGGTTGATAATGGCGCCCATTAGCAAACCACCGGCGCTGCCACCCATGGCAAACAGTTTGCCCGGGTTGGTGTATTTTTCATCAATCAGGTATTGGGCACAGTCGTTAAAATCGGTGAAAGTGTTCATCTTTTTCAGCAGTTTTCCGTCTTCGTACCACTTTCGACCATAAATCTGACCACCGCGAATGTGAGCGATTGCATATATAAAACCTCGGTCTAACAAAGGCAAACGCGACGAACTGAATGTGGGCTCAATTTCGTAGCCATACGAGCCGTAGCCATATAAAAGTGCCGGATTCTGGCCGTTTTTCTCCAATCCCTTTTTGAACACGATCGATATCGGGATTTTTGTTCCATCGCCTGCGGTGGCATAAATTCGTTTTGTTTCGTAGTTGTTTTTATCGAAACCGCCCAAAACTTCCTGTTGTTTCAGCAAGGTGCGTTCTTTGGTTTTCATATTGAAATCGAACGTTGAGTTGGGTGTTGTCAGCGAAGTGTAACTGAAACGGAACAAATCGGTATTAAAATCAACGTTTGTACTTGAAAAGGCTGCATAAACTTCCTCGTCAAAATCGATGTAATACTCTTCTCCCTGCCAGGGCATCACGCGCAGTTTGGTGATTCCCTCCACTTTTTCGGAAGCCACCAGATAATTCTGGAAAATATCAAAATCTTCAAAATAAACATCAGCACGGTGCGGAATCACGTCTTTCCAGTTTTCCTTTCCGGGTTTTGCAACCGGTGTTTTTACGAGTTTAAAATTAAGCGCATTTAAATTGGTGCGGATGTAAAAATCATTTCCAAAGTGGTCAACGGCATATTCCAATCCGCGGGTACGGGGCTGAATGATTTTGAATTCGCCATTTGGGGTGTTGGCATCCAGAAAACGAAATTCTGAAGTGAGCGTACTTTCGCTGCCAATAATTAAATATTTCTCCGATTTGGTTTTGTAAACAAAAGTGTTAAAAGTTTCGTCGGCTTCATAAAAAACTTCTACGTCGCTTGAAACCGGGGTCCCCAGAACGTGTTTCATCACTTTTTCCGACCGCAGTGTAACACTGTCTTTCAGCATGTAAAAAACAGTTTTATTGTCGTTGGCCCAGGTTGCACCGCCGGTGGTCATCGGAATCTGGTCGGCCAGCAATTCGCCGGTTTCGAGGTTTTTAAAATAGATGGTGTAATTCCTGCGGCTCACGGTATCCACCCCGTAAGCAAGTATTTTGTTATCGGGGCTGACAGAACTGCCGCCAATGGCGTAATATTCATGTCCTTCAGCCATTTGGTTAACATCGAGCAACACTTCTTCCGGTGCTTCGAGGTTTTCCTTTTTCCGGCACGAAACATAGTATTCTTTTTCAGCAACAGTGCGCGTGTAGTAGTAATAACCGTTCTTTTTGTACGGCACCGATTCGTCCTGCTGTTTGATTTTCGATTTGATTTCTTCAAAAAGCTTGTCCTGCAAGGGTTTTGTATGCGCCATTACTGCATCGGTATAAGCATTTTCAGCTTCGAGATGGGCAATTACTTCGGGATTTTCGCGCTCGTTCATCCAGTAGTAATTATCAATGCGGGTGTCGCCATGCATGGTCAATTCTTTGGGAACTTTTTTAGCAACAGGTGGTTTTACTTCCACTTTCTGGGTGCAGGCTGCCAACACAAAAACAAATGTTGCAACCCATAAAAACTGTCCTTTTAATCTGAGATTGAGTTTTTTCATATTGAATATTTTTAAATGAAATTCATACTGAATGCCTCCACAACAAAAGACAAACATTTAGTATTGTGTTTTCTGATTTTATTACTCCGAAAATCAAAAACAATCAGATTCAATTAACGGCAGAACAATTCGATTGTTTACTGAATGCCAAACAAATATTGACCTGGTTTCAGTTTCAGTTCAAAACCCTTCTCCCCGTCTTTTGAAACAGAAATTCCTTTGTTTTCAAAAAGCGATTTCCCTTTTTCCTTTATTTCCGAAGCCTCTAAATACAAAGTAGCTGTGCTGCCAGCCGGAATTTCGACTTTGTACTCCACTGCTTTCCCTGTTCTTTTCCAGTCCGAGACAATCATTCCGTAAGGCCCGTAGTGCGAAGCACTGAAATGATTTAACCCGCTCACAAAATTGGGTTTCAGGATGACGTTTTTGAATCCGGGTTGCTCCTCATCGGGGAAAATACCGCCCAGCGCCTTGAAAAACCAGGCATTCACCTCGCCAAACATGATGTGGTTCATCGAAATATCGCTTTTTGCATCCAGCGGCCAGTTTTCGTAAAAAGTGGTGGCGCCGTTTACAATCCACCAGCCCCACGACGGGTAGGATTCCTGAGAAGCCACTTTGTAAGCCAGGTCGGCATAACCGTTTTCGCTAAGCGCGTTCAGAATGGTTTTGGTCCCCAGCAAGCCCACATCCAGATGCGCATTGTCGGCTTCCACTCTTTTTTTCAGGTTTCCCGCCACTTTTGCCACCATATTTTCAGGAACAATTCCCCATTTCAGGGCAGCGCTCAATTCAGTCTGGTAACCGCTGCCGTAAATTCCGGTTTCGGTATTGAGGTATTTTTTATTAATGGCATTTTTAATCTTTTCTGCCAATTTGAAATAGGTTTCTGCGTCAGCAGGTTTGTTTAAAAGAGCGGCAGTTTTTGCCAGAATCTGTGCATCCACAAAATAATAAATGGAAGAAGTAAACTCTTTAGGTGTTTTTGATTTTACCGGCACCCAGTCGCCCAAACCCCAATCGGTAATACCATCAGGACTGATGCTCGTGATGTGGTCAACATAGCGTTTCAGGTTATCGTAGTTGTCTTCCAGAATTTTTTTGTCGCCATAAAAAAGATAGATATTCCACGGAATAATGGCGATGGTACTGGTCCAGTCGGGCCCGTTTGCCCAATGGTAGCCCCAGCCGCTTGTGGGTATAATTGCCGGCAAAATTCCGTTGGGCAACTGCTCGTCGCGGTGGTCGGCCAGCCATTTTTCATACACTGTAATTGCATCGAAATTGTACAAACCGGTTTCAATATTGATTTGGGCGTCGCCGGTCCAGCCATTTTTTTCGCGCTGCGGGCAATCGGTCGGGTAGCCAAAAAGATTGGAAAGATACGAGGCATTGGAAGCTTTCCACATTTTATCAATCACCGGGTTCGATGACTGCAAATTGCTAACCGGCGGAACGTCGCTGTGCATAAAATACGCCGTCATACTTTCTTTTTTCATTTCAACCGGTTTGTCGGCGGTTACCTCAACATACTGAAAACCCTTGTAATTGAACAACGGCATAAATTCCTCCACCCCTTTTCCCGACAAAATAAAAATATCAGTCTGAAAAGGGTCGGTGTCATCGGTTGGGCGGTAATGCACATTGATATTTGACTGGTCGGCAAAACCATCCTTTCCCAAACGTTCAGCATGTTTCAGCCGCAAAGTTGTCCCGGCAGCTCCCGAAACTTTGATTTTGCTGACACCGGCAATATTTCTCCCGAAATCGAAAAGCCAGGTGTTGACATTCAGTTGTTTCATGTCAACGGCTTTCAGTTCCTCAACATGGCGAATCGGGACTAAAGCCTGTGCAGCTATGTTTTGCGACGGAGCGTTTGTCAGTAGTGGTTTTTTCCAATTCGAATCATCAAAATCCGGCAGGTTCCAGCCGGGTTGTTCCAACCGCGCGTCGTAATGTTCAGCGGTGTAGATGCTGTTAAAAACCAGCGGCCCGGTAGCTGTTTTCCAATCGTCGCCGGATGAAATTGTCTGTTCCGAACCATCTTCATATTTTAATTTCAGGTCGAAACAAAAGCGGGGCCTGGCGCGCCACGGTGCTTTATCGAAATACCAAACCGCGGTGGATTGGTGGTTGTACCAGCCATTTCCGAGCAAAACACCGATGGCATTTTTATCATTTCTGAGCAAATCGGTTACATCGTAAGTAACATAAAGTGTCCGGCGGTCGAATCGGGTGTACATCGGGTCGAGCCGGTGATTACCGGCTTTCTGCCCGTTAATATATAATTCGTACAAACCGGCCACGGCAATGTAAGCTCGTGCAGATACCACCTTTTTCCCTGTTTCGAAAGTCTTTCTGAAATAAGGCGCCGGTTTCAGGTGATAATCATAAGTATCGGTAATCCAGCTTCCTTTCCAGTTTCGCTGGTCCATCATACCGGTTTCAAACGTCGCCACTTCCGAAAGCTCCGACCACTCACCATTTTCAGTCTGAACCTTGACAGTCCAGTAATATTTTGTAAACGGAACCAGTTTTTCTCCCCCGTAAATAACCAGTTGTTTGTCGCTTTTTACAATTCCCGAATACCATGTTTTGCCGGTTTCGTTGGCAACTTCTTCAGCATCGGTCCCCACAAATACCTGGTAAAACGTTGGTAAAATCCCGGGTTTTTCAGTTGAAAGCTGCCAGGTCAAGCGCGGATTGGGATTGTCTATTCCCAGCGGATTTACCAGGTGCTCTGTTTTCAGGTTGACGGGTTTTACACTGGCACTGATTCCTGCAAAACCGCCAAGAATCAAAAAACAAAAAACGACAAATGATTTTATTGACATATTATGTAATTTTTCTTTTCTGTTTCGTTCACTCACCCCTGATTTTAAAATTGCTACACAATTTTAAATCCTCCCCTCTGTGAAATCAGAGAGGGGAAAAGTTTCGGCTCATCGAAGATGAGCCAAAACGAGGGGTGAGTGAATTTTCCTCAATTACTCATTCACCCACTTACTCATTCACCTCCTCTACCGGTGAAACTCCTGTGAAATAAACTTCAACCCGTCGTACAAGCCGGTGCGCCAGTAGCCCCATTCGTGGCCACCATTACGAACCCGGTATTCATGCGGGATGCCGAGGTCGCGCATTTTAACATGTAATGCTGAATTTCCCTTATACAGAAAATCATCGTCGCCACAATCGATATAAAACCGTACCGATTTTATTTTGTCTTTGTCAACACTATCGAGTAAATGCAACGGACTGTAAGCCTTCCAATGGTCGCTCACACCAGTGGCCGGTTTTGGGCCGTATATACTTCCGAAATAACGGTCGTATTGATTGTTTGCTGAGATTTCCTCGTCAGTAAAAGTGCCGGCACTCATAGCCACACACGACGAAAAAAGTTCGGTGTGCCTCATCGAAAGTAATAAAGCGCCGTTGCCACCCATCGACAAACCGGCAATTGCCCTGAACTGTTTTTGCGGCCTGATACGGTATTGTTTTTCGATAAACGGAATAAACTCCCTGATAAACATATCTTCCCAGGGATCTTTGCCATCAAAACTGTTGGCATACCAGGTAACTTTCCCGTCGGGCATCACAATAATACACGAAGTTGCATCACCTGAATTGATGGCTTTGTCGGCCACCGAATTGGCTTCGCCAAACTGAATCCAGCCGGTTTCATCATCAGAATAGCCATGCAAAAGATACAAAACAGGGTAACTGCGGTTCGATGTTTCATAGTCAGCCGGCAGATAAACCGAATATTCCACCGGATATCCCACCAGTTTGCTTTCAAACTTCAGTGATTCAATTACTTTACCGGTTTGTGAAAAAGCCGGAAGGACAAAAACCGTCACCAATAAAAGGGCAAATAATCTGTTCATAAATTCAGTTGTTTTAAGATTTGAGCAAATCTAAGAAATACATAATGAAGGGCAGGATAATTGAGTCCGTTTTTTCAGAAGTCGCCGTTAATTTTTTTATGTTTGAAACAGAAACCTGTTTATAAACCATCACTTATGAAAAACCTTTTTGTATTGATT
>JAJUGS010000266.1 GCA_029265875.1 Prolixibacteraceae bacterium | reverse complement strand
GGAAACACCCTGCCCGATATGGCGCAGGTACGCATCAGCAGCACCGGCATTATTCCCACTTATATCTGCGAATCGGCGGTGGTGGAGTAAAGATTCTCAAAGTTGTTACTGGCGGAGGCCTGTCCACCGGTTAGCAGATATTTTGTTTTGAAAAAGCAAAGTTTTTTGCACTTTGGGTCAAGACACAGTTTGCAAAACTTCTTCAGCAGGTTTTGCAAAACCAGGTTAGCCGAGAAAACTGGTTTAAGTAATGATTTATGAGAGAAAGGGCAACAATTTAATCATCATATTAAAAATGAAAATGAAGAATAGTACAGTTTTTAAGGATTTAGGGACCTTAAAAGTATTCTGTGAAAAGTTTGGAGATTTTACAGTATCAATTAAAGACATAAATGAGCATAATATTCAATTGATTTTAAATTCAAATCAAGAAATTGAGTTTAGAATTTTGTGTTCAAATGCTCTATCAGAAATTATAAGAAAGAATAATGGATTGCCTGAAGATTTATTTGAGTATAGTGTTTTAAAAATTACTGAAAATGACAGAAGTTATATTCGAATATCTCAAGCAAGAACTGTAGAAGGAGATCCAAATCTTTCAATCTGTGAAAACATGGAGAAGTTTAAAGAAATTCCTGGGTGTGTATCTTTTAGCTTTAAAATAGATGATATAAAATCAGAACCATTTAATCCAATAAAAATTGACGATTTTTTTAAAGAATGAGCCCCCGCTGGCGCTTTGTAAAAGCAAAAATCAAAATACCCAAGAAATTTCCCCCCGTTCGCGACTGTCTGTAACCGGTGTATTTCCTTACAGGGCGAGTTATTAAAGTTTATTATTACAAGGTGTCATGTTGATAGATTGCAATGTGTATAAAAATGCGTATTTTTGTGTATAAAAATTGGAAGTATGTATAAGCGGACAAATATTGAGCTTGATTTTGACCTTGTTAACGAAGTTATGGCAGCCTATAATTTGAAAAGTATAAAGGAAGCTGTCAATTTTTCGTTACAAAAATCGGTTGAACGGCAAAAAAGGATGAAACTGCTTGCCATGCAGGGAAAGATAGAATGGGAAGGCAATCTTGATGAAATGAGAAGTTGATGACCCAGGGATATCTTTTCGACACAAGTGTCTGGATCGATTTTTTCAAAGGCTTCCAGTCGGATGGAACACGCTTACTGGCATACCATCTTGAAAACGATTTGCCGGTTTATTATTGCCCGGTTATTTTGCAGGAAGTATTACAGGGAATAAAAAATGATCCGGCGTTTGAAGAGGTAAAAGAAGCCTTTACCGTTTTGCAAGCCCTCAACGACAACCCTTACATGGCCGCTGCCGGAGCTGCTGAATTGTACAGGAATATGCGAAAAAAGGGGGTTACCATCAGAAAAAGCAACGATTGCCTGATTGCCTGGTATGCAAAAAACAACCAGCTCGAAGTCGTTCATCGCGACCGCGATTTTGATTTGATGAAATAAAAAGCTGATACACTGCCCTGCCTGCCTCTCGGTTGTAACAATGGGTGGGCTGTTCAGCATTTGCAATGCACAAAATTTCAGCAGGGAATTCAATGGATGGTTATTGTAAAAGCAAAAAAGTCAGCAAAAACCGGTTCGATAATGATGGCAGAAAATGCAATGTGTTACAAACTCGAAACCCGGCTACCCATCATTGCCCACAAAGGGCAGGTTGTTTTGCACCGGTTCTGACAAAATGGGCCCCAAATTCCATCCTTCCAGCTTCAAAATGTCAGCATTCCTGACAAAAGATACGCAGGTCTTTATTTGGTTCCGGGTTTGATGTCGTGCCCCGAAACAGAAACAATATGCAAGGAAACTTTAATTCAATCGTTCAATCGGCCACACCTGTGCTGATTGATTTTTTCGCCGAATGGTGCCAGCCCTGTAAAGTGCAGTCGCCCATTCTGCACGAACTGGCCCGCGAACAGGCCGGAAAATTGCGGATTGTAAAAATCGATGTGGACAAAAATCCGGAAATCGCCAACCGATACCAGATTCGCAGCGTCCCTACGCTCATGATTTTTAAAAACGGCAATGTGGTGTGGAAACATTCCGGCGTTGCATCGAAACAACAATTGACTGAAGTAGTAAAACAGTTGTAAACAATTAAAATCAAAACCAGATGGAAAACCAAACAGAAAATCCCGGAATTGTCCTGGTCTCTGAAATTTATCCGGACAATCTGGTTGTACTGCCCCTCGAAAATCGCCCGGTTCTGCCCGGACTGGCACTTCCGCTGACGTTTTTCAATTCCAAAGTCATTCAATATGTTGATCATGCCCTCGAAAAAAACAATGGTTTCATCGGCGTATCGTACGTGCGCAATCTTAACCCGAAAGATTATACCCAATCGGAACTTCACCATACCGGCACTTTGCTGAAAATCATCAAAATCATCAGCCGGGCCGACGATCAGATTCACTTTTTCGCACAGGCGCTCACCCGTTTCCATTTCCGGAAAGAGTTTGTACGCGACGGAATTCCGTTCTGGCAGGTGGAATACGAATACGACGAAAAGCTCGTTCTCACTCCTGAGCTGAAAGCCTATACGCTGGCCATCATCAATTCGGTGAAAGAACTGATTAAGCTGAACCCGATGTTTCAGGAGCAGATGAAACTTGCTTTGTCGCAAATCGGGATGGAAAAACCTGGCCTTTTAATGGACCTGGTGGCCTCGTTCCTGACTGCGGATGCCGCTAAACAGCAAACGATCCTCGAAACCGTGAATTTGTACGAGCGAAGTGAAAAACTGCTTGTCCTGCTCCGCGAAGAAATTGAGTTGAACCAGTTGCAGCAAGACATCCAGAAACAAATTGAAGAGAAAATATCGAAGCAACAGCGCGAATTTTTTCTGCGCGAGCAACTGAAAGTCATTAAAAAAGAACTTGGGCTCGAAAAAGACGACAAGGCTTCGGAAATTGAAGCGCTCGAAAAGAAGATTCAGCGGCTGAAATTGAGCGACGAAGCAGCCAAAGTGGTTGAAGAGGAAATGACCAAACTGCGCACGCTGGAAACCGGCTCGGCCGAATATCAGGTTTCGAGAACGTACCTGAACTGGCTCACCGATTTGCCCTGGGGTATTTATTCGGAAGACAATTTCGACCTGGCCAAAGCCCGCAAAGTGCTCGACCAGCAGCATTATGGCCTCGACGATGTGAAACAGCGCATCCTCGAATTCATCAGCACCATCATCAAACGCGGAAAAGTTTCCGGATCAATCATTTGCCTGGTGGGGCCTCCCGGCGTGGGAAAAACCTCGATCGGCAAATCGATTGCCGACGCGCTCGGACGCAAATTTTACCGTTTCTCGGTAGGCGGAATGCGCGACGAAGCCGAAATCAAAGGACACCGCCGGACCTACATCGGTGCGATGCCCGGCAAGCTGATTCAAAGCCTGAAGCGCACCGAAGTGGCCAACCCGGTGATTATGCTCGATGAAATTGATAAAATCGGCGCCAGCTATCAGGGCGATCCGGCAGCGGCCCTGCTCGAAGTGCTCGACCCCGAACAAAACAGCGACTTTTTAGATCACTACCTCGATGTACGTTTCGATTTGTCGAACGTGTTGTTTGTGACCACCGCCAACCAGCTCGACACCATTCCGCGCCCGCTGCTCGACCGCATGGAAATCATCAAGCTTTCGGGCTACATCCTGGAAGAGAAGGTGGAAATCGCGAAACGTTACCTCATTCCCAAACAGCGCGAGGAGCACGGGCTGAAAGCTTCCGAGGTTTCGATTACCGACCCGGCGCTCGTTGCCATTGTTGACGGGTATGCCCGCGAAGCCGGTGTCCGCAGCCTCGAAAACCAGGTTAAAAAGATCATGCGCAAGGTAACGCTGATGCAGGCCGAAAACGGAACCTCGAAAATCAGCGTCACACAAAAGAACTTGGCCGATTTCCTGGGACAGCCTGTTTTCACGACGGAAGAGTTGTACAAGAAATCGATTCCGGGAGTGACACTCGGATTGGCCTGGACTGCGATGGGCGGCGCCACACTTTACATCGAAGCTTCAGGAATTAAAGGCAAAGGAGGCGGATTGAAACAAACCGGGCAACTGGGCAGCGTGATGCAGGAATCGTCGGAGATTGCCTATTCGTACATCCGCTCGAAATTATCCGGAGAAAAATCTGAAGCCAATTATTTCGACGATCATTTCGTTCATTTGCATGTTCCGGCCGGGGCAACTCCCAAAGACGGCCCCTCTGCCGGGATAACCATGGCATTGGCGCTGTATTCGCTGGCCAAAGGGAAGCCGGTGAAAAAAGGCTTGGCCATGACCGGCGAATTGACGCTGACCGGGAAAGTCCTTCCCATTGGCGGTGTTCGCGAAAAAACCATTGCTGCCCGCCGGGTCAAAGTTTTCGAACTGATCTTTCCGGCCGATAACCGCAAAGATTTTGAAGAACTGCCCGACTACCTGAAAGAAGGCATCACCGCCCACTTTGTGGAATATTTTGATGATGTGCTGAAGATTGCAAATTGCACGGATTAATGCGAATTACATGGATTGTGGCGGATTGCAAGGATGGATTAACAGATCCGGTGGCTGGAGCTCATCGGGTCTGTTTGTGCAATGAACAACCAACTCGAAGTGATTCATCGCGAGCGCAATTGTGATTTGATGAAATGAGCATAATTAAATTAATCACCAATTGAAATGAATATTGCCAAATCATGCGAATTCCATCTGGTAATTAAAAATCAAATTATATACACATGAAATAAAAAGCTGTTCACCTTTCGGCAAGCAGCTTTTAAATTTAGTGCAGTTTTAAAAACCTTCTAATCTTATTTTACACCATGAACGGTTTTAATAATACGGGCAGCCACTTTGTAAGGATCGGCAGCCGAGTTCGGACGGCGGTCTTCGAGCCAGCCTTTCCAGCCTTTTTCAACGGTGGCAACCGGAATACGGATGGAAGCGCCACGGTCGGAAACACCATAGCTGAATTTGTCAATCGACTGTGTTTCGTGTTTTCCGGTCAAACGCAGGTGGTTGTCGGCACCATAAACAGCCATGTGTGCTTTAATGATATCGGCTGGGGCAAATGCCTGGCAAATTTTATCGTAAGTTTCTTTTGAACCGCATGTTCTCAGAACGCTGTTTGAGAAGTTGGCATGCATACCCGAGCCATTCCAGTCGGTATCACCCAGTGGTTTGCAATGCCAGTTGACCGAAACACCATATTTTTCAGCGGTACGTTCAAGTAAATAACGGGCAACCCAGGTTTGGTCGCCAGCTTCGTGTGCACCTTTGGCAAACACCTGGAATTCCCACTGGCCGGCAGCTACCTCGGCGTTGATACCTTCCACATTCAGACCTGCATCCAGGCAAATGTCAAGATGTTCTTCCACGATTTCGCGGCCGAAGGCATTTTCAGCACCTACACTACAGTAGTAGGGGCCCTGTCCGCGTTTCGGGAAAGCATTGGCCGGAAAACCCAGTGGCAGGTTGGTTTCCGGGTTCCATAAGAAATATTCCTGTTCGAAACCAAACCAGAAATCGGCATCTTCGTCTTCAATCTGCGCGCGGCCATTTGTCGGGTGAGGAGTTCCGTCGGCAT
>JAJUGS010000125.1 GCA_029265875.1 Prolixibacteraceae bacterium | reverse complement strand
TTAGATAAAGAAGCATTTAATTTTTAGACAACCAGGTAGATGTTTATAAATAAAAACTACAAGCCACAGCACGAGCAGCAGCACGAGTTACAGCACGAGTTACAGCACGAGTTGCAGCAGATATTATCAATAGCTGAACATTTTTATTTTATAAATGTAGTAAAAACGGTTTGCCTTCGCTTTAACTCCGCTTTAACTCCAATCTGGGTTGAACAGGTTATTTCAAACTTGAGTATAATTTTGCCCTTGAAACATAAAATAACCTTTGAAAAATTTGCATTACTAATAAGCCAATTCTTAAATTTGCAGCGACATGCTTACCCCGCTTCCCATAAGAACAGCGCGCTCAGGGTAAGCTTTTTATTTGTACCCGCCTGCAAACTTCATTCAATTATATTATCAAACCAAAAATCTAAGTGACATGGACCCTTTTAAAATCTTTAATGAAGTAAAACAGCAATACAAATCATACATTCAAACCTTTCAGATTTTCAAAAATCCGGAAATAGAAAAGTATGTGCAACAGCAGATGGATTCAGGCAAAATGCTTTGGCAGGAACCCATTATTCAAATCTCTAAAAGATTTAAAGCCGGGAAAACCATTCCACAGTTAATCAGCGATGGAATCCTGCATCCGGCAACCGAAGAAGTATTCAGACTCACCGATTCAAAAACGGGAAGCCGGTTTTTAATCCACCCCCATTTTCATCAGGAACAGGCCATTCAGATTGTAAGTGCAAAACAGGAAAACCTGGTGGTTACAACCGGAACGGGTTCAGGTAAATCACTTTGCTTCGAAATCCCGATTGTTAACCATTGTCTGAAGGCAAAAGAACAGGGCAAAAAGGGCATCAAAGCCATTATTATTTACCCCATGAATGCGCTGGCAAACTCACAATACCAGGAACTTGCTTCAAAACTTTCGGGAAGTGGTTTAAAAATCGGACTTTATACGGGTGACACTGATATTTCACCAGATGGAGCATTGGAGCGTTACAAGGAAATTTTTGGCGAAGATGCAGTTCCGAACGACAGTGAAATCATTTCACGCTCAGAAATGAAACAAAATCCGCCCGATATTTTGCTTACCAACTATGTACAGTTGGAATTATTACTGACCCGTTTGGAAGACAAACCCCTTTTCAGGGAAGAATTTAAGGAAAACCTGCGTTTTCTGGTACTGGATGAATTGCATACCTATTCAGGGAAACAGGGTGCCGATGTAGCTTTTCTGGTCCGTCGGTTAAAACAACGTACAAATACCATCGGCAAACTGATTTGTATTGGTACTTCGGCAACAATGGTTTCTGATAAGTCTGACGATAAATCTTCAAATGCCATTTCAGATTTTGCCGCTAAAATGTTTGGCGAAGATTTTAAAGCTGAAAATGTGGTGGTCGAAACCGAAGATAAATCGCTTGAGTTTAATGGAAGTAAAATCTCAGATATTTTTGCAATTCAGGAAACTGACGTTGAAAATCTTGACCATGAAAATCCGGCTACTGCAGCTCCATTATATAAAGCCCTCATGGGCGAAGAGTTGACAGGAACTACCAATCTTGCTTTGGGTGAGGCATTAAAAGAATCAAAGCTTTTGGGTTTTCTCGAACAGGAGTTGAAAGAAGTAAAAAGCTTTGGCGACCTGGCAAAAAAGTACAGTGAAACCATTCGCCCGGGTTTTACGATTGAACAATGCAAGGCCGAATTGATGGCTGGTTTACTGTTGGGAATTACAGGTACATTAAAAACCGATACCGGAAAGGAAGTTCCCCGGTTTATACCTAAAATTCATGTTTTTTACAATCAGGGAGGCGAGTTACGAAGATGCCTCGACAAAGCCTGCGGTTATTTAAGTCATACCGGAGAAACTACCTGCCCGAAATGTGAAGAAGAAGGAAGAGGAACAAAAACGCTTTATCCGCTTCACTTTTGCAGGGTTTGCGGACAAGAGTATTACGGATTAATGCTTGATAAGGATAGCGGCCAAACTGTCCCCTGGACTTTTATGGATTACGAAGCGGAGGGTGATACAGGTTATTTCTCACCCGAAATGAGGTGTAATGAATCTGATTTGCCTCAAAAATGGTTTACGCCCAAAAAAAGGGAACGGGCAAAAAAACATGCACATAAATTCCCGATAAACGGTACGCTCGACACTAAAGAAAACACATTTACAAAATATTACGAGAGTGAAAATCTGGCTGGCGTATTTATCCCCTCACCACTACCAATCTGCCTGAGTTGTGGTATTGAACACGATGGAAATACTACTGAATACGCAAAAATGTTTTTGCTTAACTCCGTGGGTCGTGCAACAGGAACTGATGTTATCACATCCGCCTCCATACAAGCTTCTCCAAAAAATGAAAAGAAACTGATAGGTTTTTCTGATAACCGGCAGGATACAGCATTTCAGGCTGGTCATTTAAACCACTGGTATTCTCAAATCTATTTCCGACGGATACTAAATAAAGTTTTACAGGAACAAGGAAAAGAAATTTTTGTAAAAGACCTTCCGGCCAAACTCTTCCCCCATTTGGTAGATGAAAGCAAATTTGCCACAAGGATGAGAAGACTGGTGCGCGAAAACCTGGAAACCTATCTCGAAACTTATCTGTATGTCGAAATCAGGGGAACAAAAAAATTCACCTCAATAAACTTAGAAGATGTTGGTTTATTATCAGTGGAGTACGATGCTTTGGATGAATCGATTAAAGAAGGTATTTCAAAAGCGAAACACCCGTTTTTAAGTTCACTTTCTCCCGGGGTTCAATACGATTTGATAAAAGGTTTCTTCGAAATTTTCCGGCGCGAGGTGGCAGTTGGACACCCTAATCTGATTGAAAAGGCCAATTTACGTACAGTTCTCTCTTTTATTGAAGACCATATTCCCGACCAGAGGGTTTTTGAAGCTGTTGAGGAAACAAGGGTAAGTATTTACTCCAATACACCTAAAGAACATTTTCAGAAAAGTAATTTCACACATCATGGATTAAATGGTTCTTATACAATTAATAACTGGATTAAAAAGTGTGTCCCTTGGTTTGACCCTGAAATGGTTGATTCCTGCATTAACGAAATAATTGCTTTCGGGGTGGAGAACATGTACATCCAGAAACAAAAATTCAGCGGACGCGACTTTTTCTTTCTCGACCCTTATGCAATAATGGTTCAACCCTTAACAAAAGGGTTTGAAAAGGAATGTCCGAAATGTCACAGCCAGTACAATTGGTTAACCGTTGATGCCTGTTTAAAGAACAGTTGCAAAAACGGTCTGGTTCCGGCACAAATAAGAAAAGACTTTTACTATCTGCAATATACCAAATCAACAGAAGGAAGTGAAATCATTATTGCCGACGACCATTCAGCACAGGTTCCAGGTCAGGAAAGAAAAGTAAAAGAAAACAAATTCAAAAAAACACCGCCTGAAATACAGGTGCTTTTTGCCACTCCAACCATGGAACTGGGTATTGATATTGGAACACTCTCTTCTGTTTACATGCGTAACATGCCCCCAAATCCGAGTAACTATGCTCAAAGGGCTGGCCGTGCCGGTCGTAGCGGTCAGGGGTCAATTATTCAGACATTCTGCGGTTCAGGACCTGGTAGAGGTGCACACGACCAGTATTACTATAATCACCCTGTGGAAATTGTTTCAGGCAAGATTTCAGTTCCCCGTTTCAATATGGACAACGAGTCGTTGTTCCTCTCCCACATCAATGCTTTAATATTGCAGGCAATTGATATAAAATTCCCGCATGCAGCCAAAGACCTGATAGATTTTGCTGACAATAACCTTGAAATGTTTGGTTCCAGAATCGACGAGTTTGCAGATACGATTTCAAAAAACAAAACAAAAATCCTGAAAAATATTTACGATGCATTTGAACAGGAGGTACAGGATGCTACAACTATTGAAAAAGCGGCCATTGAAAAACAGGTTGACAATTTTACATTTAACCTGAATGAAGCTCTTGAAATATTGCGGGATGACTACAGGGAATCGCGCGCCGAAATAAAACACCTTACAAAGAAAATTCAGGAAGAAGGTGAAGCACACAACTTTTACCATACAAGTCGCCGTGAAGCTTTGGAAAAAAGAAATGAAGATTTGCGTGAGGGTAATGGTGATTTTTATATGTACCGGTATTTAAGTCAGGTCGGTTTCCTTCCCAACTATGCTTTCCCTACAAAAGTAAAATCGGTCAAATTTCAGTACAATAAAGAGGAAAAAGAACTTGTACGCGACCAGATTATTGCATTGCGTGAATTTAGCCCGTTCAATTCGCTTTATTACAGCGGACAAATATTTGTTGTGGAACGGGTAAGTAAAGAATCGGATATTAACACAAGGTACAATCTGATTATTTGCGAGCATTGCGAACATATCGAAGAGATTGTTGATGGTAAACAACGTCCTTCCAATTGTAAATCTTGTGGTAATGTTTATTCAAAACCGCTCTATGTTACAGCCATACAGTTTCCACGTATGCATGCTCAACGGAGGATGCGTATAACCGCCGATGAAGAGGAACGTTCAAAGGGTGGTTATAAAATTATCAGTAGTTATAATAAAAGCAAGAATGCACAAGGTAAAAAACTGATGGGTGAAAGCCATCCCGTTGCTAAACTGACTTTCGAGCGAACAGCTAAATTCAGGCATATTAATCTTGGAGCTCAATACGACTATAAACAGGGTAATATCGGATTCAATCTCGATATGATAAACCGGGAATGGGTCAGTAAAAGTTTGGGAAAACTTGAAAAACATATCGAAGAAAAAAGGATTGCCCCTGGGGAAGTAGCTCGGACAATTACACTGATAACCGATTCAAAAAATGATGTTATCACGATTGAAGTTTCAAAAACAATAACGAATGAAACTGATAAATTCGGGTTGACGCTGTTAAATGTGATGCTTCAGTCTATTTGTAATGTACTGAATCTTGACGAATCGGAAATAAGGGGATTTTATCAGCCCATTCGTAACCAAAATGGTCGGATTGTTATTTTTGAAACATCGGAAGGTGGAACAGGTACGCTTTCAGCAATTGTAAAAAGTGAAGATTTAATAAGAAGGATAGCGCTTAAAGCGCTTGATATTCTTCACTTTGAAAACTCTGGAAATGATAAACCGGATGCTTGTGCTCAGGCCTGTTACAATTGTATCTGTAATTTTTATAACCAACGACACCACCAGCATTTCGACAGAAATTTAGTGAAGGATTTTTTATTGGAATTGGCTGATTTTAAATACTTCCAAAAGACACAGGATGATATTATTCTATATGAAGAATACCTGAAAAATGAGAAAACAACAAGTCTGGAGGAAGAAGTTCTGACAAGGATGTTCAATCGGGGATTTCCAATGCCCAATGAAATTCATAAAATTATTACATACAAAGATGAACCGGTGACTGAGGCAGATTTTTTTTACGAGCCGGGCTTATGCGTATTTGTTGATGGTCCTGACCACGACAAAGAACATATAAAACTGAATGATTTGGCAAAAAGGAAAAAACTAAAAATGCTGAATAAAAAGTTTGTGGTAATTAGTTACAAACAGATTAATGACGGAATAAAAGAACTCCTGGTTGAATTGGATATTAAAACCGATGAATTAAACACAAAAGAATTTGAGGCACATTTATCTTGATACAAAAAATCTTGAAATTGCTGACAATTATTTCATTGCACTGAAAAAGCTTTTTGAATCCTATGGTTTTGAATTTTGCTTCGATGGTGAATTAGAAAAAGGCTCATGGATTCGTAAAAAAATAAGTTATCTCTTTAGCTGGTTGGGTAATTTTGTTTCTCCCGATGAAGTTGCCAGAAAAACAAAACATGCAATTGAACTTTCAAAAATTCAGAAAGTACAATCAGAAATTAATAAAAATAACTTCGAGGGCGCTGCTGCCTTTATTAATGCGGTTCAACATATCGACAATGTAGTGACATTAATGGGTTCACTGGCCATTGTTAAAACTGATGGTAAGGAACTTCAGATAATTGAACTGAATACAGAGCAAATGATTTTACTGGAAAACAATCCTCATTTAAAAAATAATCCTGCTGCATTGATTGCAGCTATAAACAAAAATAATCAATTGGGTAAATAAGTTGAATTGAATCAATTTATCTGCTTTAAAACTAATATTATGAGCACAAAAATTCAAATGGGTAACGATGAGTTTATCCTTTACATTCGGAAAACTTCAAAAAACTGTAATCTGGTTAATAATGACTTAGGTAAAAAAATCTGGGAATGGATATTATCTAAGGACGATACTGCAATTGAGGTAAGAAAAGATGAGCCCTGTTTATGGGGAGACGACACACCAAATACAGGCCCGAAAAAATTACCCAAAACTGCGTCACAGTTTGAGTTTAATAGGGCATTATTGCCCGACCTATATGATTTTTTGGATACTTTATAAAAACTAAAAATTCATGCAAACAGCCTTATACTACAACCAGAAACGCTTCACAGAGAAAGAGTTCTCAAAAGAGAAAGACCTCGAAGATTTGATGTTCAAAAATGCAAAAAGCTTGTTTGGTCAGGCTTGCATCCTGATTGAGGCAAAAAAGAAAATCGACAACAAAGCACTGGGAGGAACCATTCCCGATGCTTTTCTTTTCGATATAAAGGACCCCGATAATCCCGAGTTTTATTTGGTTGAGGTTGAATTGGCAAAACATAGTTTTTACAATCACATCTTTCCGCAAATCACAAAATTCTTTGCCTTCTTCAAAAACCCTGAAAGTCAGAGTGAATTGATAGAAAAGCTTTATTTGTTGATTAGTTCAGATGCCGAACTCAAAAAAGAATTTAAAGCCAGAATCGGGAACCGGGAGATATTTAAATACATAAAAGATACCCTGGAAAACAGCCGGAATATTTTACTGGTATTGGACAATGAAAAAACCGAATTGCCTGAAATTATTAAAACCTACACCGATACCTGGGGAAAAATTGTTAAAGTCACCTTACTCAAAGAATATTGCAACGGTGCTGATAGTATTATAAGTCTTTCGCCTGAATTTGAAAGTATTGATACGGTGGATTTAACGGCAAAACCAGAAGAAACAGTTACTACATACACCGAGAATTATCATTTGGAAGGAGTTAATGAAGAAATTAAAGAAATCTATTCCTTAATTCAGAAAAGTTTAAATGAGAAGATTAGTGACTTAAAATTCAATCCTTTACGATATTATATCTCTTTGCGAAAAAAACGAAATTTCGCATTTATATACATTCGGAAAAAGAAAATAACTATTGTTGCGATGATGGATAAATCAAAAATGGAGGAACGAATCAAAAATCATCAAATCAGTTCTTTATCCGAAAGTGTTCAGAAATTTTACAATGGCCCTTGCGCTGAAATAATCATTACGGATAATAACAATTTAGAGGAGGTAATCAGCCTTTTGGTAGAAATTCAAAAATAACCCTGATTTATGGCCGAGTCAAAACACATAATAAACATCCTTACCTTCTCGCATCCCGAGAAAGAGAAAACCTTTGGCTTCAAACTGAAAAAAACAAATGGTGATAGTCCTTTACGCCGGGGTGAATTTCCACGGGAGTTATGGGCAAAATACAAAACGGAATTGGAAGAAATTAATAACCTGTATTGCAACTTCACAACAACCGATAATTGTGATTATACAATTCCGGTTGACCTCACACACAGCATTTATTTTGCCAAACATTATTACCATTTCCGGATTGCAGAATATTTTAAGAATGTTGCCCATGTGGTACATCTAAACTTTATAAATGCAGCAGTAATCTGGTTCGAAAGTCAGGCTGAATCAACAGCCGAATATACTTTGTACTACAAGTTTACGTTGTCTGTACGATTGGCAATAATCACAGAAAAACCCGAATTAATTGTTACTTTTGATGGTACGTCAAAAGTATTAAAGAAGAACGTTTTGCAACTGGTTTCCGAGGACATATCAACCGACAACCTGAACTGGCTGGTTCGTAATGGCGAATTAATCAATTACGATGATTTTACCGCTGAGGACAATAATCATCTCGATGAGTTTTACCCGGTTGTTTATCCCGATTTGGCGGATGCTTTAAAATATCCTCCAGAAGTGCCAAAAAAGAACGACGACAGATACGCCAATTATTTTAAAAACATAAACGGCCTCTTGACAAAGTACCTTAATACCGAAGAATTTAAAACGGTTATCCCCCACTCCGGCATTTGGCATGAGTTGGAATCAGTTTCTGTAACTTCTGAAGGAACCAATCTTTTAAAATTTGGCCGTGGCACACACACCGACCCTTATGAAGGATTAAAGACATATAAACCCTGTGAAACCGCACCCGCTGGCCACTATCGGTTCTTTTTCATCTGTCACGAATCTGACAAGGAAACGGCAAGAACCTTTCATAAATATTCAAAAAAGTTTGAAGGTCACGGCTTTATTGACTTTGCTGTATTTTTGTCGTTACCGGTGACCTATGACGAAAAGCTTCACATCTTTTTTAAAAATAAGGATAATCCAATTCCTGAAATTCAGGAAAAACTTTCAGAAACGAGCCTGATTCCAAATACAAACTATCTGGCGATTTACATCAGTCCTTACAGTAAATACGAACCCGACCCGGTCAAAAGACATTATTATTTTCGCATAAAACAACTTTTGCTGCAATACAAAATCAGCTCACAGGTAGTTTATAACCAGAATATTAATAAGGAGAATTTCAAATTCAGTGTTTCCAATATTGCTGTCGCAATACTGGCAAAACTGGGCGGCATTCCGTGGCGCTTGGACCGCGAAATTAACAATGAACTGATTGTCGGAATTGGTGCATTCAAAACCAGGAAATACAACGTACGCTACATTGGCAGCACTTTTTGTTTTGCCAACGACGGGCATTTTAAAAGCTTTAATGTGCTTCCGGCCGAGAATCATACCCTTTTGGCAGGTGCCATCCGTGAAGCCGTGGAAGCATATAAAAACCAGCATCAGGCAACTGACCGCCTTATTATCCACTTTTACAAGCGAATGAGCAACAGGGAAATGGCAACAATAATCCGGCAGTTAAAATCAATCGATAAAAATATTCCAATTATAATTGTTACCATTAATAAATCAGAATCAAGCGACCTCGTTTTGTTTGATATGGATTATAATCATAAAATGCCATACAGTGGAACCTACATCCCGATTGGTATGAACAGTTATATTCTTTGTAACAACACCCGTTATAAACCATCGTTGAATGGTGAACATTCCATAACTGAAAAAGAAGCAGAACTTAAACAGTTGGCAAAACAATTAAAGTCGTTTCCGTTGCCGGTGAAGTTACATATTCAGTCAACCGACCAAACAATCATTAATAACCCTGAAGAAGTAAAGAAATTAATCGACCAGGTATATCAGTTCAGCCGCATGTACTGGAAATCTGTTTCACAACAGAGCCTTCCGGTAACAACAAAATACCCCGAAATGGTGGCAGAAATCTTCCCCCACTTCGAGGGCGGCAAAATCCCCGAGTTCGGCAGAAATAATTTGTGGTTTTTGTAAACTTTAACATAAAATATGGAACACCCAAATAGTATCTATGCTAACACGGTTGTATATTTATTTCAGGAATTCCATCCGGTATAACTAAAAATTATTTATACATGAAAAAGTCAGATGAAAGGCTTAAAAGCAGAAATATCAAGCCAACCGCCATGCGTGAGCTTGTATTGAAAATATTAGGGGAGCAAGATGTAGCCATTAGTTTGCCTGAACTGGAACAAAAATTTGAAAAGGCTGAGCGTACCACGCTTTACAGAACTTTAAAAACCTTCGAAGAAAATAAACTCATTCATAGCATCGACGATGGCACTGGTTCGGTGAAATATGCGTTGTGTAACGAAACTTGCCAATGCCATCCCAAGGATTTGCATGTCCATTTTCTCTGTTCCAAATGCAAGCAAACGTATTGCCTCAACGACATTCCCGTTCCGTCTGTGAACCTACCAACCCATTTTACCCTTGAAAATATCAACATGGTAGTCAAGGGTATCTGTTCAAATTGCCATAAATAACTTTGCAACTCAGTTGCATGAACTTTTTCTATATATTTGCCGTTTTTAAAACAAAATAGATTAAACAGGTGAATTTGAGAAGACAACATATTGGAAGGTTTTTTACCTTTTTGGCAGGGCTGATTATTTTGGCTCATGCAGTTGTGCCGCACCATCACCATTTTGAGTTGACACATTCTTCTGAGCAGGAATCTACCTGTGAAAATTCTGCTCAAAAGAAAAATGCAGAAAATCCAGATTCACATTGTCATGCATTTAATATTCTGGTATCTGGAAAGACAACGATTTCTTCTTTCAATAATTCTTTATCAGACTATTTCAGTTTCTACTTACCCGGAATTATTACCAATATTGAGATTCCACCTGTCAAAAACCTTATAACCACATTTTTTGACCATCAGGCCGTTTTCTTAAAACAATTCTTCTTTTCTACTCAATTATTTCGGGGTCCTCCAGCAATCGCTTAACTTTTGTTTGAATTAACAGACTGGCAAACAAACCAGTCCTTATGTCTTACTTAATCTTTCTGTGATGAAACGGAAGAAGTTAAGCAAACAACAATTGCTGGAAAATCAAAAAAACGAAGATAAAAAGTTCAATAGAATCCTGATTATTAGTTTCGGCTTACTGATTATCATGATGGTTTCTGTACTTGCTTTTTATACATATGGCTGCGATACCAGGTTTCTGTATCACAAATGGGCTTGGTATGGTAAAGAAATTCCCGGCGAATGGGCTTGTATGAATGGCGACAATTTACCATTGCATAAAACTGCAAAAGTTACCTACAACGAAAAAACATATTATTTCTGTAGCCAGCATTGTTTTAACCACCTGGTGAAGAATTTCAAGAAAGTTGCAATAGTACCCGATGGTTTTTCAGGTGATTCAATTAACAAGGCCGACGCATTAATAGGGCTAAAAGAAAGGGGAAAACCTGGACTGGTTTACTTTAAGAATGCAGAAACACTCAACCAGTATTACAGGTCGGGAAAATAAATAAAGTTTTAACAAATAAAATCAATACAAGATGATAAACAGAATTACATCTCTTTCAATAGAAAGAAGCTTAAAATATAGTTTCATTCTTTTAATAATGATAAGTGTGGCTGCTTTTACCGGCTGCAAAGGAAAAAAGACTGATGAACACGGACATGCTGCCGAAACCCACGCCGAAGCGGGTGCAAAAGTGGATGAACACGAACATGTAGAAGGTGATGGACACGACCACGCCACTGAAACAGAAACTGAACATTCGGAAGGCGACGGGCATGACCATTCCGCAGTGGAAGAGGCTGGCCATGTCGAAGGCAATGAAAAAGATAGTGAGCATACCGATGAGATTGCTTTTTCAAAAAAGCAGGCTGCATTGGCAGGGCTTACTACCGAGACCGTGTCTCCAGGAACCTTTTACAATACTATTAAAACAAGTGGCCAGATTCAGGCTCCGCAGGGTAATGAAGTGGTTATTGCTGCCACTTCAAACGGAATAGTATCATTCACAAATTCCTCAATTACAGAAGGAACTGCTGTGGGCGCTGGTCAAACAATTGTAACTATATCGGCAAAAAAGCTGTTAGAGGGTGACCCTGCGGCTAAAGCCAAAATTGCTTATGAAACAGCGCTTAAAGAATACCAACGTGCAGAAGGTCTGGTAAAAGACCAGATTATTTCGGCAAAAGAGTTTGAACAGGTTAAGCTGCGCTACGAAACGGCCAAAACAACTTATGACGCACAAGCTTCCAATAATACTGAAAAAGGTATTAGTGTTACTTCCCCGATTAGCGGTTATATAAAAAACAGGTTGGTTGCACAGGGTGAGTTTGTTTCAGTTGGCCAGCCAATAGCTACCGTTTCACAAAACAAGCGTCTGCAATTAAGGGCAGAAGTATCAGAGAATAATTACAAGATACTTAAAAGTATAAGCAGTGCCAATTTTAAGCTTGCTTACGATAATACCGTTTATAAACTTTCCGATTTGAATGGACGCTTGTTGTCTTATGGAAAATCTTCAGGAGACCAGTCTTTCTACATTCCGGTTACTTTTGAATTTGACAATATCGGTGAAATTATTCCGGGTGCATTTACCGAAGTTTACCTTCTATCAAGCCCTCTGGAGAACGTTATTTCTGTTCCTGTGCCTTCAATAACCGAGGAGCAAGGCTTAAATTTCGTTTACCTGCAACTGGATGAAGAAGGATATAAAAAGCAGGAAGTAATGCTTGGTCAAAACAACGGCGAAAGGGTTCAAATACTTTCAGGACTGAAAAATGGTGATAAAGTAGTTACCAAAGGTGTGTATCAGGTAAAACTGGCTGCAACTTCATCAGTAATGCCCGAAGGACACGCTCATTAACCCTTAACACGATTTAACATGTTGAATAAAATAATTAAATTTTCGCTGAACAACCGTTTGGTTGTTTTGGTGGGTTCCTTATTATTGATGCTGGCAGGAACCTACACTGCCGTTAATATGGAAGTCGATGTATTTCCCGATT
>JAJUGS010000373.1 GCA_029265875.1 Prolixibacteraceae bacterium | reverse complement strand
ATGATTACACTTTCAAAGCAATATCCGGATTTGACTCAAATCTGGGAATGGTCTATGACCTTTGTTCCGGAAAATACCGGGAAAGGTGGTGCTGTACATGAAATGTCAAGCAATGGGGTATTCTCATTCAACAACCCTAAAGATGCAACTATTGCCTATGGAAAACCTTATATAGATGAATTGGTAAATAAAGCTGTAAAACTCATTGAAGCTTGGAAACAGGTAAAATAATAAGTAAAAAATAGAATATAGATACTTATATAAAAGTTCTACTACACAATACTTCCCCCGCTCGCGCCGATTTGCAATCGGTGTGCAATTCTGAAAGAATTGATATTTAGCCATAATAAATAGCAGCAAGTAAACTAACACGTGCCTTATGAAAATTATTTGCACGTAACGTGTTATTAATTGTATATTTGCACGTGTAAATTTAATCGAAAAAAAGAAGTGTCATGAATACAAAACTGACATTGACAATTGAGCAGTCAATTATCGAAAAGGCAAAGAAATATGCCAATAGCAAAGGCCGCAGTTTATCCAACATTGTCGAGAACTACCTGAAAGCCATCACAAAAGAGGATTACAAGGAAAGTATCGAACTGACCCCGGTTGTCAGGTCATTAAAAGGTTCGTTTAAAGCTCCCAAAAATATCGACTACAAAAAAGAACTTTCCAAAAGCCTTAATGGAAAATATCTGTAACCAATGAAAAAAGTTCTTATCGACACCGACATTATTCTAGATTTCTTTTTCGACAGGGCGCCGTTTTCAGACGATGCTGCAAAAGTTTTGTCATTGTGCGAATCGGGAGAAATCAAAGGTTTTATTACTTCTGTGATAATCAGCAATGTATATTATCTTTTAAGGCAATATGCTACGCATGAGAAAGTTATCGAAAAACTCTCACAATTAATTACGCTTACCGAAGTTCTTACAACCGACAAAGATGCTATCCTGAAAGCGCTTAACTCCGATTTCAGGGATTTTGAAGACGCATTGCAAAACTATTCGGCAGAATTGAACGGACAAATTGATTTAATTATCACGAGAAACATCAAAGATTTTAAGAACAGTACCCTTGGCGTAATGACTCCTGGAAATTATCTGAAAACAACCATGGCCAGCCGGTAAAATCAACTTCCCTGCAATTGCGGCGACAGAAGTTTCAGACAGGCATCATTACGCACTTCCTGCTCTGTAAAAGCAAAAATAAAATCGACCAACTCGTGCCGATTGGCTGCCGGTGTGCAATTAATTTCCGGCAATCAAAAGCAGTAAAAACGTTTTCAGCTGGCTGCAACTTGTAACCAACTATATTAACGTACTTTAATTTTCTACTTCTATTTTGCAAAACTTTCTTTCCTGAAAATCCTTTTTATCTTTACCCCATGTTGAATAATCAGTAAATAAAGCTAAATGAAGACAATTTTTATCAGCTTTCTGGTGCTCGCAGTGGCACTGGCTTCGGGATGCAAACAGGAAAAGAAACTGCCGCGGGTGGCCATCTGCGGGCTTGCCATCGAGTCGAGTACTTTTTCGCCGGCACAATCCAATGAAGAGTCATTTCGTGTTCGTCGCGGACAGGAAGTTTTTACCTACTACCCTTTTCTGTCGGTCGATTCGGTTGACAGAAAACGCGCCGAGTGGTTCCCTGCGCTGCGCGGTCACGCCATTCCGGGCGGTATTGTTACCCGCGAGGCCTATGAAAAACTGGTAACCGAAACGCTCGATTCACTCCGTAAAAACCTGCCCTACGACGGGATTTTCTTTGATATTCACGGTGCTATGAGTGTGGTGGGCCTCGACGACCCGGAGGGCGATTTTATTGTCCGCATCCGTGAAGTGGTGGGAACAAAAACGTTGATTTCGACTTCGATGGATTTGCATGGGAGCGTTACCGAGCGGCTGGCAAAAAATACCGACCTGATTACCTGCTACCGGCTGGCCCCGCATGACGATGCATTGGAATCGAAAAAACGCGCACTTGACAACCTGCTGGAAAGACTGGAAACCGGCAAGGGAAAACCCAAATACAAAGCCTGGATTCCGGTGCCAATTTTGCTGCCCGGCGAAAAAACCAGCACCCGTATTGAGCCGGGGAAAAGTTTATATGCCAAAGTTGCCCCGGTTGCCGACCAGGAAGGGGTTACCGATGCTGCCATCTGGATTGGATATGCCTGGGCCGACGAACCCCGCAACAAAGCTTATGTAATGGTTACCGGCGACGACACGGAAAAAGTTGTAAAAGGCGCTGAATACCTTGCCAAAAGTTTCTGGGATGTAAGGAATGAGTTTGATTTCGTGGCCCCGGTCGCCACACTGGAGGAAAGTCTGAATAAAGCCATCGCCAGCAATAAACGTCCGTTTTTGATCAGCGACACGGGCGATAATCCCACTGCAGGCGGTGCAGGTGATGTTACCTGGACATTAACCGAACTGCTGAAACGCCCCGAATTTAAAACCGAAAAAGGGCCTTCGCTGATTTATGCTTCCATCCCCGGGCCTGAGTTTGTTGAACTGGCAAAAGCCGCCGGAGTTGGCAACCATGTGGAAGGATTTGCCGGTGCTGCCATCGACAGCCGGTTTGCGCCACCGGTAAAACTATCGGGAACTGTAAAAGCCATTGTGGATGGCGACCCGGACGCCAAAACCGAAGT
>JAJUGS010000133.1 GCA_029265875.1 Prolixibacteraceae bacterium | reverse complement strand
CGGGCAGTCATGTTGTTGGCTTCGTTTACAGAGTACTCAGTAATAAACCTGATTCCCTGCTCTTTGTTTGCCAAATAAAGTGTTTCGGCAGCTTTGTCGATTACAGGCAACTGCGCAACAAATTTATTTTCGAGTTCACGCTGTACTTTTTGTACATCTTTAATCATATCGCTGTAACGCAAATAGGCAAAGTTAGTCACAAAATTGAAGGTCCAGAAAGCAGATGTTTCACTGTAAGTAAGCATGTCGCCGTTTCCAACCCTGAAGCATTCGGGAATTTCATTAATTCCGCAATAAACAGGCACATAACAGGTACTGTAGGTGTCATCAACACCAAACCAGATTACCCCGCCAATCGGATTTGGAAGCCAGCTACGGCTTTGCGTTACAAACGAAAAACCGGTTTGTTGTGTGGATATTGCCCTTTCATGACAGTAATCAACCGAGTCGGCTTTCCAGGTCATCGGTCTCCAGCGATAAGGCAACGAATAAGGACCTGCGCCAATATCATTGGTCATATCCAGTTCTGTTCCTTCATAATGGTCACGCATCATGTTCATCACATCCTGAACCGAAAGTTTTTTATCGGGTTTTATCCATAACGGAAGCCTGTTGTTCGCGAAGTTGTTGGCACCTCCATGCGTTACAATGCCTTTTGCGTAGTCAGCATATTTGTCCATGCCTTTTGCCACTTTGTTAAAACCAGCCCAAACACGTGCATCGCAAAAGCGGGCACCACTGAAATCAACCGGCGCATAAACATCCGAAAAGCTGAAATCTTTGTCCTGTCCGCTGAACCAGCCTTTTGCTTTTGCAAATGTGATTACATCGGGAGCATAAACACAATTGGCCGGGTCGTTTAACGGGAACGTGGTGATTCTGGCCTGGTTGGCATGGCCGCTGATGTATCCGTCAGGAATTTTTACAGCCACCCAAACGGCGCCTTTTTCTCCTTCACCTTTGCCAATCATTTCCAGAATCCATGCTTCATTGGGATCGGCAATTGAAAATGATTCACCTGAACTGGCGTACCCGAATTCGCGAACCAGCGAAGTCATCACTTCAATTGCCTCGCGGGCGGTTTTTGCCCGTTGCAATGTCACATAAATCAGGCTTCCGTAATCCATAATAGCGCCGGTTTGTTTGCCCAATTCCTCACGACCGCCAAATGTGGTTTCGCCAATTGCGAGCTGAAATTCGTTGATATTCCCGACAACACTGTAGGTGTGGGATGGCTGCGGGATTTTACCCAGAAATTTACCGGTGTCCCATTCATAAATATCACGCATGGCACCTGCCGGATAGTCTTTTGCAGGCTGAAAATACAATTCGCCATAAAGTGTATGCGAATCAGCCGCGTAGGTAATCAGGGTCGAACCATCGGTTGACGCTCCTTTTGTAATCAGAAAATTGGTGCAGCCATTAGAAAACTGCAGGCCGCTGAAAATAAAAATTACGGTAAGTAAAGATGTTAAGATTAGCTTTCTATTCATTTTTTTCGTTTTTAGAATACAGAATTTCACAAATATACTTTTTCTGTGGTTTGAGATTCGCTGATAAGCCTGATTCAGGTCAAATTATAAGCATTTTTTGATGGTTTCCAACGTTTCTTCAATGTCGTTATCCAGACCAACCGAAAACCTGACAAGACCTTCAGAAAGTCCCATTTTTTTCTGAACATCAGGCGGAATTTCGGAGGAAGTACTGTGCCCGGAGCAACTGAAAAGTGTGCGGAAATAACCAAGGCTCACTGCCAGGTAACCCACCCCGGCTTCCTGCATCCGCTGCATCACCGCATAAGCATTTTCCATGGTGCCGAAATCAATGGCCATCATTCCGCCAAAACCATATTCCTCGTTCATCATGTTTTTATGGAGTTCGTGCTGCGGGTGATTTGCAAGTCCCGGATACGTCAGTTTCAACCCGGTATTGATAAGATTTTCAGCCAGAAACTGTGCATTTTTACTGTGCTGTTTCATCCTGATATGCAAGGTATTCAGATTTTTCAGAATGGAGGAGGAGCGGAGCGGGTCGAGCACTGGTCCCAGCAACATGGCAGTACCATCGTTAACATTCGAAAGTTTATTGATGAAATCGGCACTTCCGCAAATGGCACCGGCTACGCAGTCGTTTTTTCCGTTGATAAATTTGGTCATGCTGTAAACAACCAGGTCGGCACCCAGCATGGCCGGGGAAAAAATCATGGGTGTGAAAGTATTGTCAACCATTAACAGGGCCCCGGCATCATGAGCAATTTTAGCCAGTTCAGGAATATTGGAAACCTGCAAAAGCGGGTTGGTAACCGTTTCTGTGTAAATTACCTTTGTGTTGGATTTAACTGAATTTTTAACCTCTTCAAGGTTGGTGATATTCACAAAAGAGACTTCAATTTTAAACTTTGGCAGCCAGTTTTTCAGAAATGCGTACGTTCCGCCATAAGTTGTAACACTGGTTATAATGTGGTCGCCGGCACTGCAAAGCTGCAAAAGCGAACAGGTAATGGCCGCCATTCCCGATGCTGTGATCCAGGCTGATTCAGTATTTTCCATGGCTGCAAGCGCCTCTGCCAGGTATTTATTGCTCGGATTCCAGTGACGCGAATACAAAAAACAACCTTCCATGTGGCCCAGAAAGGTTTCTTCCATGGTTTGGCCCTTTAAAAAGGTGTAGGTTGAAGAATCAGTAATTGAGGGATTTACGTCGCCAAATTCGCCAAATTGCTTTAAATTGTGAATGGCTTTTGCCGGATTAAATTTCATGTTCTGAATTGTTTTAGTTCTTCATAAATAACAGCAATTCCGGTATTTTGAAGAATGATTAAAATCCTGTTTTCCGGTGTGTTTCAGGGAAGAAAAATGACTCCGGTTGAATGGTCCCTTTTGGCACCGGTCACCGAAGAAAGGCAGTTGATTTCATTCCTGATTCTGAGAACACCTAAAAAGGCAAAAATCAATGCTTCCTTGAAATTGATAGTTTTGGAATCAGGAATTAAAACTTTGGCTTTTGATAATTTTTCAACCCGTTCAATCAGAAATTTATTGAAGGCCCCGCCACCGGTAATAAGCATTTTTCCGGTGTTGTAGGCCGCATTTGCAATCTGAAAGGCAATGTGTTCATAAATAGTCCTGATTTTGTCAGACTCCGGACATGAGAAATCATCAATTATTGGCAGGAATTCACTTTCAATCCATTCTCTTCCAAGTGATTTTGGTGGTTCTTTTTTATAGAAATCCAGCGAATTCAGCTTTTCGAGCAACTCAAGGTTTAAATTTCCGGTTCTGCCCAGTTGCCCGTCTTTGTCGAACGGAAGCCCATGTTTTGCCGCAAACTGATTCAGGATTATGTTGGCCGGACAAATATCGAAAGCAATTCTTTGCCCGTTTCTTTCAAACGAAATATTGGCAAAGCCACCAATATTCAGGCAAAAATCGTATTCGCCGAAAAGCATTCTGTCGCCTGCAGGAACCAGCGGCGCTCCCTGCCCTCCGATAGCAACATCGGGCTGGCGGAAATCGATCACGGTTATGATGCCGGTTTCAGCAGCAATTACAGCTCCGTTGCCCAACTGAAAAGTAAATTCATTTTCAGGCTGGTGAAAAACGGTGTGCCCGTGCGAAGCAATCAAATCAGGATAAAAATTTATCATGAATTGATTGATGTAATCAGCCAACAACTTGCCATAATTGTTGTGAAGCCGGAGCAATTCTGCCGCAGGTAATAAATGGGCAGTCCTGAGTTTTTTCTCCCAATCTGCAGAATAAGGGAATGTTTGTGCATTAACAATTCTAAAGTGCCATTTTTCGCCCGAATGCTCAAATTCCACCGCCACCAGATCAAGCCCGTCGAGCGATGTTCCCGACATTTGCCCGATTACCCGGTATTTATTTTTCAAATGTGGCTTCATAAACAGCAGTATTTCCGCAATTATCCGAAACCTCGAGTTTAAGTTTGTGCCTGCGGTTAAAACTGAAACGGGTCTGGTCGAAATAATGTGTCAGCAGGTTTCTTTTTGCATCATATTCAAAAAGGGCCCATTCGCCGTCAAGCATTCCTGTAATTTTTCCGATTCCCGAAAACGGATCAGTTATTTTAAACTGAACGCGGTCTGATTCCTTTAAATTCTCATGATTTTCGATGCTTATTGCTTCAATAACCGGCGGAATTGTATCGGTTTGCACTGCAAATGTGCCCAACCTGGTGGTTTCAGCTTCCATCCAGCCATCTTTCCAGGTTCCGCCCAGTATTGTCGGTTTATCAGACTCTTTTAATAAAATGTAAGTTTTGGATGCCAGTTTTTTATCAATCCCGTCGGTTTTTATTCTCACAATTGCCGGGCTGAACAGAGGAACATCGGTGTTTTTAATGGTGTGAATGGCAGAACAAAACTCATTGGTTTTTTCTTCTGAAAAATAATCAGGATAAAAGTTTTCAAAAAGGGCATTTTCTTTTAGCAAGATTTCAAAGCCAGGTACTTTGAACGTGTTTGCCACCCCACATTTGAAAATAGCCCCGGCTTGCACAATGCTTTGATTGTCATCGCTTTTTTCTCCTTTTAATTTGAATTCGAGTGTTGATGTTTTTCCTGCTGCATTTTTAATTATCAATTTTATATCCGCAATTTCCCCGGGTTTTATGTCCAGTAATCCGTTCTTACCGGTAAATCTGAATTCAGGAAGCGGGTTGCAGGTGGTTCCCCAGGTTCGGTAGAACTGGCGGTTTTCATCATCCTGAAAAATTAATCCTTTTATACTGTTTAACCCTGTTTTCCCGATGCGGTTCAGTTTTAAATCGCTCCACAATGCACCGTTAACAGACAATTCAATTTGTGTGATTGCACCGGTGTTTACCGGGTCCAAAGTTTCGATTGCAATGCCGGTTAAACCTTTTGCAAAAATTTCAGCATTATTTTGAGTTGTGTATTTTTTGTTGTTGAACTCAATGGGAATCCGTGTATTTGAATTTTCACAGGCATCTTGCCCTTCGTTCTGAAACGAAATAACTCTGATTGAATGAATTACAGGCGCATCAATTTTTTCAAAATAAACGCCTACTGATAACGGATTTAAAAAGTCGCCTGTTTTTGTGTTTTTGAGGGCGAAAAACAACATGGGCATTTGTGTCTCACCACTGATTCCGCTCCATCCGATGATATTGTTCTTTTGAACAGGTATAAGGTTGGCCTTTACATCAATATCAATTTCAAAAGATTGATGCTTATATTGAAGAATGTGGGCATATTCTTCAATGACTTTGCTAAAACGCTCAAGATGACCATAAACGGAAGTGGAACCATTATCGTGAGTAACAGATATTGAATTTCCAAGACCTTTGTTACTTACAGTAATATGAGAAACATAACCATCGGCAACAGCAACAACAGGCACTCCCCCCAAACCTGGCGTTAAAATTCCAATTCCCGTGAAAAATTCGTTGTTATAGAAACAACCATAACTGACAGTTTGTGATAAATTTCCCCTGATAGGTTTTGTATAATAAGGCTGCTGGCTGTGTGCCCCAAATTGTATCAGAATCAACACAAGAAAAAATATATACCGCATGGTTCAATTTTTTTGATCGGTTCCAAAAATAACTTTTCTGCAACTTAACAAAGCAGTGTTGGTAATTTTTACATCAATATTTTTACGACGCTTTCCCGAAAGGTTAAAAATATTACTTTTGTTTTCGAAATGCAGCTAAAATGACTGATGAAGAAAGTTTACTTCTTGGTAATTTGACTAAAAATGTCCGGCTGTTGTTTGATGAATTCACACAGAATGAAAACTATACAAAAAAGCTGGAAGATGAAATTACCCATCTTAAAAATGAGATTGAATTATTAAAGAAGGAAAAAGACGAACTCAGCCGGAAGAATGAACAAATGAGATTGGCCAACCAGTTATTATCAGGAACAGATGACAACCGGGAAGCCAGGCAAAAAATAAATAAATTAATACGGGAAATTGACAAGTGTATTGCCTTACTCAATCAGTAGGATGGACACTCGAAAGTTAAAAATAAATATCAGGCTTGATGGAAGGACTTATCCTCTGACCATCAATGCAAAAGATGAAGAGAAATACCGACAGGCTGCAAAAAAGGTGAATGAACTGGCCCGCAAATTTCGCGGACAGTTTGTTGAACAGGATACTAAAGACATTCTCGCGATGACTGCTTTCCAGATTGCTTTTGAAAGTCTGGCATTACAGGAACGCGAAGATAAAACACTCTTCATCAATGGTTTGAAAAATTTAAATGACGATATAGCGGATTTCTTAATTGAAATAAAGCAGAAATAAACGTCAGTTTACTGAGATAGTTTTAACATAGCCCGTATAAAGTTGTTGTTTCCTGAGTAGTAACAAACTTTACACGGGTTTTTTAGTAATAGAATAAAAATTTAAAAATGAGTATTATAGAGTTAATAATAGGATTGACCGCCGGTTTTTTGGGAGGTGGTGCTTTGTCCTATTTTTTATGGAACAAAGCACTGAATTCAAAGAAAGCAAGAATTATTGCCGAAGCACAGGCTGAAGGCGAAGTGATTAAAAAGGATAAGATTCTGCAAGCCAAGGAGAAATTCCTGCAGATGAAAGCCGACCATGAAAAATACATCCACGAAAAAAGTGCTGATGTTAACGAAAGGGAAAGTCAGCTAAAACAAAAGGACAACCAGTTAAACCAGCGTCGCGAGGAATTGAACAAAAAACAGAAAGAGTTTGAAACCCAGAAACGTGAGGTTGAAATCATCAAAGAAAACCTGAACGTGCAACTTCAGCGGGTGGAACATAAGTCGGAAGAAGTTGAAAAAATGTACCGCCAGCAATTAGAAAAACTGGAGCAGCTATCAGGGCTTTCGGCTGAGGAAGCCAAAGCACAGTTGGTGGAATCGTTGCAGGAAGAAGCCAAAGCACAAGCTATTTCTTACATCAACGAAATTATGGAGGAAGCCAAACTTACTGCCAATAAAGAGGCTAAAAAGATTGTGGTAAAATCCATTCAGCGCCTGGCCACCGAAACTGCCATTGAAAATGCGGTAACTGTTTTCCATATCGAAAGCGACGAAATCAAAGGCCGGATTATCGGTCGTGAAGGAAGAAATATCCGTGCACTTGAAGCGGCAACGGGAGTTGAAATTGTTGTTGACGACACGCCCGAAGCCATTGTTCTTTCGGCCTTCGACCCGGTTCGCCGCGAAATTGCACGTCTGGCACTCCACCAGCTTGTTACCGATGGCCGTATTCACCCGGCACGAATTGAAGAAGTGGTGGCCAAAGTAAAGAAACAAATTGAAGAAGAAATAATAGAAACCGGGAAACGCACCACGATTGATTTGGGTGTTCACGGTTTGCATCCTGAATTGATCAGGCTGATCGGTAAAATGAAATACCGTTCTTCATACGGTCAAAACCTGTTGCAGCATTCGCGCGAGGTGGCCAATCTTTCGGCCATTATGGCTGCTGAACTGGGTTTGAACCCGAAAAAAGCAAAACGTGCCGGTTTGTTGCACGATATTGGAAAAGTACCGGATGATGAACCGGAATTGCCGCACGCTGTGCTGGGTATGAAACTGGCCGAGAAATACAAAGAGAAACCGGATATCTGCAATGCCATTGGCGCGCACCACGACGAAGTGGAAATGCAGTCGTTACTGGCACCCATTGTTCAGGTTTGCGATGCCATTTCGGGTGCAAGGCCGGGTGCCCGCCGCGAAATTGTGGAATCTTACATCAAACGCTTGAAAGACCTCGAAGACCTGGCACTTTCATATCCGGGAGTGATGAAAACCTATGCAATCCAGGCAGGGCGCGAACTGCGTGTGATTGTAGGTGCCGATAAACTCACCGACCAGGAAACGGAACAGCTTTCGTATGATATTTCAAAACGGATTCAGGACGAAATGACTTATCCGGGGCAGATAAAAATCACAGTTATCCGCGAAACAAGGGCTGTGAGCTACGCAAAATAGGTAATCAAAATACCATAAAAGAAACGGGCTATCTGAAATTCAGATGGCCCGTTTCTTTTAATCCAGGGTTGGCAGTTAAAACAACTCCAGCAATTGGTGAACCCTTTCACGTTTATCCATGAAATTCACCGACTGGTATGATAACTCGAGCGATTCAACCAATCTGCGGATAAACTGAATGTCAGATTTTGGCTCCGTATAATTTTTGATTGGCTGAAAATTGTTGGTTCGCAAATGATATTCTATTTCCTTGATACTTGTAATTGCGCCGCGATTGGAAGGATTGATGTAAAACAATACATCAGAATCAGAATTACTGCCGTGTACTTTGCGGGCTAATTTGGCATCCACAATCGCCACCAAAGGGTTCTTTGGAAAATCGATAAAATAAGCCGGCATTTCGAGCAAGCGGGCAATAATGGTATAAAACACCGCAATAGAAACAGGGTTCCCTTTTCGTGTATCAAGTATCTGGTTCAGAAAACAGTTTTGTGGCGAGTGGATGTTTTTAAAATTGATGGAATATTCAAGAATATTAAAAAGAAAATGGTTGATGATGGTGGTCTTTTCAAGCAAAGTCAGGGAATTGTTCAGTTCAAGCCATATTTTTTTACGGATGTTTTCGAGTTTTACCCCGATACCCAACGTATTAACATCAGGATACTGAAAACGGTCGATGATCAGAAACCCGGAAAGCAGTTTTTGTCCTGAGTTTTCTGTTTCAATCCATTCTTTTAGTAGCCGTGATGTTTCCTTAAATTGAAGATGCTGAATGATGTTTTCAATTCTTTCCTGGCAATTCCCGTCGAGGCTGATTTCCCATTTTTTTTCAAGTTCGGGTATGATGTCGTCAGATTCTTTTAAAAGTTCCTGTTCCACCATTTCAAAAACAGTTAAATCGGGGTCGTCTAACAATCCTATTAAAGCGTCTAATTTCGGGTTGTTCATGATTATCCGGTTGTGAGTCGTTCCAAAACTGAAGTGATCAGGTTTTCCATGGCCGAATGATAACTTTCATTGGCTTTGTGGGCCACACGGTTGGCAATGATCAGGCATACGGTAAGCGCTTCGTGGCCGAGCATTTTCGAAAGCCCGTAAATAGCCGAACTTTCCATTTCGAAATTGGTAATTCTGAAATCTTTGTACCTGAACTCCTCAATTTGCCGGTTCAGTTGTGGCTCGGCAAGCGGAAGCCGCAAAACACGCCCCTGGGGGCCATAAAATCCGGGTGCCGAAATAGTAACTCCCTGAATAAAAGGTGCTTTTTTGAATTTCGCCAGCAGTTTTTCTGATGCGTCGGCAACGTAAAAAGCAGGCAGCGAAGGATTCCAGTTTGTATGTTCTTTAAAAGCTTTCTCAAACTCCAGGTCGCAAAATTTTTCGCGGCCGGCATAAAAATTCAGCATTCCGTCGAACCCGATTGACTTTTGGGAGACCACGAACGAATTGACAGGCAAATCGGTTTGTAAACCACCCGATGTTCCAATCCTGACAATATCGAGCGAATTGTGATGCTTTTTTATAGTACGGGATTCAAGGTCGATATTAACAAGGGCATCAAGTTCATTTATAACAATGTCAATGTTGTCGGTGCCGATTCCGGTTGATATAACAGAAATTCTTTTTGAGTTGTAATAACCTGTAACTGTTTTAAATTCACGGTTTTGTGCAGTGAATTCAATCTTATTGAAATAAGATGCGATGGTATCCACTCTTCCCGGATCGCCTACAAGAATAACCAGCGAAGCCAGGTTTTCAGGTTTCAGGTGAAGATGAAAAATAGAGCCATCGTCATTAATAATCAGTTCTGAGTGTGGAATCATCTTTCTATTTTAATGGTCAGCTCCAAAACTATTGAAAATAAGTTGATCAGTCAACCAATTGATAGTGAAAAATATAAACACCAACCCATTGAAAAAAACTGAATTGTACAGAGATTTGTTAAAAACCTGTTTTGGCCGGTCATACAAACCGCTGGTTGTGAAAATCAAAAACTGTTAAATAGTATAATGATTGGTGTTTTTACTATTTTTGATTTTCAAAAACTAAAACAGCCATATGTCATTTAAAATATTCACTCTTCAGTTGCTGGGAAAGATCAAACCGGTTGAAACCATCGAGAAAAACCGCAAGACAATTGCCGACGATTTTGCTGAATTTCAGCGGGTGGAAAGTTCTGACGAACTGAAACTTTATCTTGAACTGGAGAAAGAGGTTAATTCGGCAGAGTTTAAGAAGAAAAAAGCCGAAATTGACGCTTTGCATTTTAAAGGCAGCCACGAATTTAATCTCCTGAAAGAAATTAATTCGCTGGAAAAGAAGCGATCAATCCGCGATTTTCTGAAAGTGGAAGGATCGTCGGAGCTTACAAGATTTCAAAAACTGAAAGATGCTGAAAAAACTGCCGAATACAACGATCTGAAAAAATATGTAAACGATGGCCGTTTTGCGAAAGACAAAAAGGAAATTCTGGCACAGGTTTACAAAGGTTCTCCGGAAGAAAAACAAGCCAGGGAATTTCATAAACTTGAAAAATCGAAGCAAATCAGAGTCTGGAATGAATTGCAGAACCCTGCCCGGCTGAAAGAGGAAGAATCGGCCAAACACTCAAAGAAGCTGAAGATTTTTAACGAAACTAAAAACAGCCCGTTGCTGAAAAGATTCCTCGAACTGAAAGAACTTGTAAACAGCGATTCGTTTAAAAAGCGGGTGGCATTTTTGCAGGATAACACAAAGTTTGAAAACAGCGAGGCCAACCGAAAATTTAAACGGTTGAAACAACTCGAAAACGATCCGGATATCTCATTTTTTAACGGCTTCGAAAAATCGAAATTATACAAAAACTACCTGGCAGTTATTAATTCTTCAGCTTTAAAACGTTACCGTGAACTCAAACAAACAACCACCTCTGCTGAGTTTGCCGAAAGGAAAAAATACCTCGAAGACCCTAAAAAATGGGAAAAAACAGAGGAATTCAAAAGACAGCAGCAATACCTCGAAATGAAAAAGCTGCCGCATCTTGTCAGGTATTTCAAAAACAAGGGCACCACTGTGTTTGATTTCGTGCGCAATTGGGAAGTGGTTTTTGAAGACAATTTCAACGCAGCAAAACCCGATACCGACAAGTGGAGTTTCACCTCGCTTGCAGCCGATAAAATGTTGGGCGATAATTTTGCACTGGCCGGTGATTTACACCATTTTACAGTTGGCAAAAACCTGAAAACAGGGGGTAAACTGGCGATTGAAGTGCGCAAAGAAAAAACAACCGGAAAACTCTGGCAAATGCCTTCGGGATTTGTACAGGCAACGCTCGATTATACTTCGGGACTGATTTCATCGTGGAAAAGCTTTTCAGCAGATGATGGAATCTTTGAAGCAAAAATCCGTTTCAATCCTGTCCGCCAGGTGGTCAGTTCGGTTTACCTCGCCGGAGAAACCGATCAGCCGCGCGTAAGTTTACTGGAAATGGGGGCCAAAAACAGGCTGGGGTTTATTTCGCTGAAAAACGCAAAAGCAGAGGTTGAAGGACTGGATATTTCGAATCTGAACAGCAACAAATGGTATATTTTCAGTGTAGAAAAAAATGGCAGCCAGTTTACCTGGAAAATTAACGAAACAGTGGTTTTTTCAGGACAATCATCGGAACTGAACAAAAAACTGCACCTGAATGCCTCAAGTATTGTGGTTGACGAGATTCCTGCATCGCAAATACCCGCAACGTTCGAAATTGAGTGGGTGAAATGCTGGAGGAGAAAGAAATAGAGACTGCCTTCGGGTTTCCAGCCAAATTGTAAATTGTAAATTGTCTGATTGTAAATTGAAACCGGTGATCTAAAACCCTCTTTTGTTGAAAATAATATAGCCGAAATTCAGCATTAGATAGAGTTTTGTGTTTTCTTTTTCATAGTAATTCAGGGTAAGACTGACAGGCCCCACACCGGTTTGGTAAACAATGGCGGCCAGTCCCTGCAGATAATAATTCCGGATAAATTT
>JAJUGS010000320.1 GCA_029265875.1 Prolixibacteraceae bacterium | reverse complement strand
GCCTCTCTCCCCTTCTTTCCTTCCTCTCAGCCTTCGTCCCTTTCGTTACGGGGCGGCAAAGGTAATAACATTTTTATTTCCTCCAAAACTTTTTTAAAGTTTTTTCGCCTTTTTTTCAAACTCCCTCCGATCATGTTAACCGCGAGAATCCTACCATTACTACCCTACTAATCTTGCAATGAACTTCGCTTCAAAAGCGGTCGCAAAAGTAATAGCCTTTTCTTCTCCGGCAAAAAAAAGAACGATTTTTTTTCAATTTTTTTATTGTTTTTTCATAACAAACTGAGGATCATTTGACTTAACATTAAGTTAAAATCTGTCACCTGGAATAACTTAAAATTCCTGATGATTCAAATCTGAATCCAACTAACAATCTGAATATCTATACTTAATTCACTAAAAACCACACAAAGAAACTTTTCGCGACATGGATTATCTATCATTAAACAAATGTTTGGCATGGTCAAAAAGGTTTAAATAATGAAATTTTATCGAGAGGGGCTTCTTTGTCTTTGTTTTAAAAAGTGTACTTTCGTTTAAAGAAAAAAACTGTTATGGCGTCGAAAAACCTTGTAATCATCCCAACTTACAACGAAAAGGAAAACGTGGAAAAGATGATCAGAAAAGTCTTTTCACTAACCACTCCTTTTGATCTGCTGATTGTTGAAGACAACTCTCCTGATGGGACAGCAACTATTGTAAAAAAACTGCAAAACGAATTCCCTGAAAGACTTTTTATTCACGAAAGAAAAGGAAAACTGGGACTGGGAACCGCTTACATTGCCGGATTTAAATGGGCACTTGAACGTGATTATGAAGTGATTTTTGAAATGGACTGCGATTTTTCCCACGACCCCGACGATCTCGAACGTTTATACGAAGCCGTGAAAAGAGGGGCCGATGTGGCAATCGGGTCGCGTTATATTTCGGGTATCAACGTGGTAAATTGGCCGCTTGGCAGGGTTTTGATGTCGTATTTTGCCTCGTTGTATGTGCGGTTGGTTACCGGCATGAAAATAATGGACACAACTGCCGGTTTTAAATGCTACCGCAGGAAAGTTTTGCAAACCATCGATTTCGAAAATATCAGGCTCAAAGGTTATGGATTTCAGATTGAAATGAAATTTACAGCCTGGAAACACGGTTTTTATATTGTTGAAGTACCGATTGTATTTACTGACCGAAAAGAAGGCACCTCAAAAATGAGTGGCGGTATTTTTAATGAAGCACTCTGGGGCGTAATGAAAATGAAAATGAACAGCTGGTTTAAAAAATACGATATACCTGCTGAATAGCGTTGTTCGGTACCATCACCGATTTCAAACTTTTAGTTGCTGAAAACGTACATGCGGATAAATTTCTGAATTCAACCGAAATGAAAACACTTATAAAAGAAGCTATAATTATTAATGAAGGACTGAAATATTCAGGTTCGGTTTTGATTGAAGACGAAAGAATTTCCAAAATTTATCCGCATAAATTACCGGCTGATTTTAATTTTACAGGAATTACAGTAATTGAGGCAGCGGGAAAATATCTCATCCCCGGAGTTATTGACGACCAGGTTCATTTTCGCGAACCGGGACTCACACACAAAGGCGAAATTGGCACCGAAAGTCGCGCTGCTGCAGCCGGCGGTGTTACCACCTACATGGAAATGCCCAACACCAACCCACAGACAGTCACTCAGGCTGAACTTCAGAAAAAATACAACCGCGCAGCCGAGGTTTCTGCTGTCAATTACTCGTTTTACATGGGAGCCACCAACAACAACCTGGAAGAAGTGCTGAAAACCGACCCCTCGAATGTTTGCGGAATCAAGGTTTTTATGGGTTCCTCAACCGGGAACATGCTGGTGGACGACGAATACACGCTTTCCGAAATCTTCAGAAACGCGCACACGCTGGTGGCAACGCATTGCGAAGACGAAAAAACCATTCAGCGAAACCTTGAAAATGCAAGGGCAAAATATGGCGAAATGGTCCCGATAACCGAACATGGCCGTATCCGCAGCGACGAAGCGTGCTATCTTTCGTCGGCAAAAGCGGTTGAACTGGCTTCGAAATTTAATACACGGCTACATATTCTACATTTGTCAACCGCCAAAGAAATGAACCTGTTTCAACCCGGACCGGTAAAAAACAAGAATATTACCGCCGAAGTTTGTGTACACCACCTTTGGTTCGACGAACGCGACTACGAAAAACTGGGTACCCTGATTAAATGGAACCCGGCCATAAAAACATTAAAAGACAAGGAAGCTTTGTGGGAAGCTTTGCTAACCGATAAAATTGATGTGATTGCCACCGACCATGCCCCGCACACCATTCAGGAAAAAAACAACACCTATTTTAAAGCACCGTCGGGTGGCCCGCTGGTGCAACACTCGCTGGTGGCCATGCTCGAAATGAGTAAAAAAGGTTTGATATCACCTGAAAAAGTGGTGCAGAAAATGTGCCATGCACCGGCTGATTTATTCAGAATAAAAGAAAGAGGGTACATTCGCGAAGGCTATTTTGCCGACCTGGTCCTCATCAACCCGAAAGAAAGCTGGGTGGTTTCGCCAGAAAATGTTCTTTACAAATGTGGCTGGTCTCCATTCGATGGCTTTGAGTTTTCACACAAAGTGGACACTACTTTTGTAAACGGAAAAATGGTTTACAGTAATAATATGGTTACCCCATCCGTTTACGGGCAAAGAATTTTGTTTCATGGCTGATTAATGCTCTTTTTTTATTCTCACACCCTGAATTTTAACGATTTGACATAACAACAAATTGGTGACAATGGGTCTTTTGTGTATTTTAACCGCCGAAAATCAACACAATCTGACTATGAAGCCGAACTTATTAATTGTTTGCAAAACCTTACCAATCATTCTGTTCTGCATTGTAATTCTTACATTGAAAACACCAGTTTTTGCACAACAGAATCTGGGCGATTACCAGGTTCCTGAGTTAACCGACTGGAATTACGATTCTGGAAAGAGTTCCGGTGATTTTTATGTTTTTCAGAATATCAGCCAGCATAACGAAGTGGCACTAAAAAAGGAAACTGTCTCCTGTGCCAACCAGCAGGAATTCAACAAGTTTATTATGACCACCATTCAGGACCTGCAAAAAGAACAATGGATTGTAGAACAACGGAAACCAACGGCTCCATATGCTTTTGCCGGACAGAAAACGGGGCATTTCATGAAACTGAAATCAAAAACCACCGGGCAACAAAAATTTACTCTGCATTATTTTTTAAGCTCAAAAATCTACCAGATTGAAATTTATTCGGAAACACTGTTAAATGCTCCGCCGGTTGAAGTTACCGATTTTATTGCACAAATTTCGACAACCGAAAGCAAATCAACCTTTGTAAAAAAACAGACAGACCAACCGGTTGCAAACAATACCGACCCCAATGTTCTTGTCAGTACCGATGAGCCAGAGTCGGCCACCACTGATGATCTTTCAGGTTTTAAAAAGGTAAAAACTCCGCCACCGCTACCACAGAAAAAGCCAGTTTCAAATACCCCGCAAAAAGCTGTTGCCGGTGGTGCTGCTGCCACTACCGGGGCATCTGCCGCCACAACAGCGGGAACGGCAACCAACGCAAATTCCGGAAAAGCCAACGCGCAATCAGCCGCCGGTTCATCAGCTTCACCCGGAAATGTAACCATTGACAAAGGTAATATGCCACTTGTAAAATTTTCGACGACTGATCCGTGTGAGGGGAATGGTGATTCAAATGGATTACCCTGGCAACAAGGTAATCCAACTTCAAAAGTTGAAATACCAAAAGGAGTTGAAGCAGCACAGGTTCCCGTACTTCCCGATTTGAAATCGATGTCGACGGTTACCTACAATTCAGCAGTTTCAGCGGCATTTGAAGCCATGCGACTTGTTTATGGCCCGATGCCAGAGGAAGAAGCTAAAAAATTCGAAGCAGCCTGGACCCCACTTTTCGATTTCCCCTCGCAAAATGTTATCGATTATTTAAACAATCTGAACCCGCTGGTAAGTCAGTTTCTGGCTTGCCGCGAATCATACACAAGAACTCTTTCCGATATTCAGGCAGTTCTGTTTGATGCTTCTAT
>JAJUGS010000333.1 GCA_029265875.1 Prolixibacteraceae bacterium | reverse complement strand
CCAGAAGTCGACAGTTTTAAATTAAACTTTCTGAAACAGTTCATGATTTTGCTGGTCTGGCTTATTAATTTCTACTTTTGCCTCACAAGAACTGATTTTTAAAAAGAGGAAAGAAAAACGGGATTTGATGAAACACCTGCCAAAAAACTTAGAAATTCTGTACGAAGACCGCGATATCATTGTGATAAACAAACCTGCCGGGTTATTAACAATGGCAACCGAAAGAGAAAGGGAAAACACCGCTTATTTTCTTTTGACCGATTATGTGCGAAAGGGAAATCCCAAATCGAATAACCGTATTTTTATAGTCCACCGGCTCGACCGGGAAACATCAGGCATTTTAATCTTTGCCAAAACCGAACAAACTAAACATTTTTTACAGGAAAACTGGCAAAATTTTTCAAAAAAATATGTAGCTGTGGTGCATGGCCGGTTGGATAAAAAAGAGGGGATCATTGAATCATATCTTACAGAAAATCAGAGTTACCGGGTTTATTCTGTTAACAATGCAACAAGAGGCAAATACTCAAAAACCGGGTACCGGGTATTGAAGGAGAATGAAAAATTCAGCATGTTGGAGATCGATCTTTTTACGGGAACCAAAAACCAGATCAGGGTTCATTTTTCTGAAAACGGGCATCCCGTAGCCGGAGATAAAACTTATGGCACTGCTGAAAAAGGAATAAAAAGGCTGGCTTTGCATTCTATGTTTATTTCATTTATTCATCCTTACTCAAAAAAAGAGATGAATTTCAAAACCGGAATTCCGCATTATTTTCATGAGTTGGTCAGTTAAATATTGGTTTACAGCATCTTTGCCAAAGGTTTTTATTTATAAAGATATTACCGTTAATAACCAAATTTTAACACACATTGCATATTCGGAATTAATGAATAATTTGGCGCCCAAAATCTGATATGGCAATAGAAATAAAAGAAGTAACAAACAGAAAACTCCTTAAAGAATTTATACATCTTCCTGCCAGAATCCATCAGAATCACAGCAATTGGGTTCCCCCGATTTATATGGACGAATGGACCTATTTTAACCCAAAGAAAAACAAAGCATTTGAACATTGCACAACAATATTATACCTGGCTTTTGAAGATCATGTTCCCGTTGGCCGAATAATGGGTATTATCAGCCACCCTTACAACGAAAAATATGGAATCAGTGACGCACGGTTTTGTTTTTTTGAGACTTTCGACAACCAGGAAGTTTACAACGCTTTGATTAATGCGGTATCAGATTGGGCCCGGAAAAATAAGATGAATAAAATGGTTGGCCCGCTTGGTTTCTCGGATAAGGATCCACAGGGTTGGCTGATTGAAGGGTATGACCAGCCTGTTGTCATTGCATCAAACTGTAATTTTCCTTACATGAACCGGATGGCTGAAAACCTGGGATTTACGAAGGAAGTAGATCTTGTGGTTTATAAAATTCCGGTTCCGGACGAATTGCCCGACTTTTATAAAGCTATCAGAACACGTTTCCTGAACAGGGACAACAATCCGGTATTAAAAGAATTTACCAGCCGCGCGCAGGTAAAACCCTATATCAGAAAAGCGCTGACACTGGTTAACGAAACTTTCGACGGGATTTACGGTTTTACCCCGTTTACCCCCGGCGAAATGGATGATTTTGCCAACCGGTATCTATATCTGATTAATCCCCGGTTTATAAAATTGTTTGTTGATGTTAACGATAACGTTGTGGCCATGATTGTGGCCATGTCTGACATCAGTGAGGGAATAAAAAAATCAAAAGGCTACATATTGCCGTTCGGTTTCATACATATTTTAATTTCCGGACGCAAAAGCAAGCAGCTAAATCTGTTGCTGGGTGCCATCTCACCCGAATACCAGGGACGCGGGCTGGATGTGATGATGGGAATCAGTATGCTCGATTCGGCCAGGAAGGCTGGTAAAAAAGTAATCGATTCGCATCTTGAACTTGAAACCAACACAAAAGTAAGGGCCGAAATGGAGAAAATGGGTGGTGTTGTTTACAAGCGCTACCGGATCTACCAGAAATCACTCTGATAACAATGATATAAATTGTGTTTAAGACTCCCGGATTTTTGTTTCTCCTGAAAATTTAATAAACAAGGGTAAATGCTGAATTTGTTTTATTAAGTTTAAAAAAAGACGAAATTGACAAGGGATTATTGAATTGAATACCTGTAACTTTTTGGGTGAAGCTTAAATCATGACGAAAAGGAAAGAAATCTTGCTCAATTTATATTTATCGGAACTTTCAACCTTGTTCTTATCGGATGCAGGCTGGCAGTTATTGCCGGAAATTCAACTGTGGGGCCAAATGGTATTGGTCATTTAGGCATTTCGGTTGCATTTGGTTTTGCTGTTGCAGGCATGGCATAGGCTATTGTGCCCATTTCGGGAGCCATATTAATCCTGCTGTAACAATTGGTGTTTTGGTTGCTGGCCGGATGGCTGTTAAAGATGCAACAGGGTATATTATTGCCCAATTGTTGGGTGCTGTATTAGATGCTGGTGTATTATTTGGGTTGGTTAGCGGCGGTTTTAACAATGAAAATCCTGAATGGGGTTAATTACTAATTGGTGGGGTGAAGGATACCTGGTAGGTTATAATACTTTAAGTGCATTTGTGGCTGAAACTGTATTTGTTTTTTTTGTTTGTTTCTATTTTAAATTCTGGTTTTTCCCTCAAAATAAGTAATAGCACAATGGCAGGTTTTGCATTAGGTGTTACTTTTTTGCTCATTCATCATGTTTTTATTCCAATAAGGTGTACTTCCGTAAACCCTGCTCGAAGTTTTGGTCCTGCAATTTCCAACGGAGGAAATATATTTTCACAGTTATGGCTGTTTTTTGTTGCTCCTGTTTTTGGAGCAATTATTGCAGTATTAATCTGTAAATATGGTCGAAAAAGAGGGTGATGTCAGGCTGTCTGATCCAGTGAATGGAATTTGACAAAAAGCGGTAAGTCCTGAACGAAACTTTCCGCTTTTTGTGGAATCTGATTTTACTGTATAGCCTCTAATTCTGAAATTTTACATTCTCTTGTTTCATAGAAGATCCTGGCAGTTTAATTGTTTGGTAAAATAATTAGAAAAGGGCATGCGTTGGGTTACACCTTGCGGTGCAATATTCAGTGTGGGCCTTATAAAATTTGTAGTGTGGCTGAAAGCTGCTTTTACCTGAATTCTGAAATTGTATATCTGGAATTAAATAGTCACCATTCCATTTCAATTTAGATTTGTTTCCTGGTAATGAAAGCAAAATAAGTTGTGATAATATTTTGACTTATCAACCTGCTTATTGTTAGCATAATGTGCTGAAATAAAATACTTTTTTCCCATATGATTAGTCTTTAAAAAGCGCCACTGTTGAGAGGCGCTTTTTTATTTTATTAGGAAAAATATATTTATTTAAAGCCATACAAGCAATATGTAATACTGGTTCTTTTTGTTTTTACTTAAATTAATAAATAGTGTATCTGAATTTTAAAAACAGATCGTAAATCTTCTGTTACTTTTATGAAAAACTAAATCAGATAAATATGAATAGCCGTAAATTTTTTTTAATCATCTCCATTTGTTTGATTTTTATTGAATCCAATACCCTTGCTCAGTCTTTGGTTTCCCCTGCTGCCCCTGGTTTCGATGTGCTACGCACCGATATTCCGCACGGAAAAATCGATACCATCAGTTACATCTCCACCACCGTCGGAACTACCCGGCAGGCACTGATTTACACACCTCCTGGTTATTCGAAAGACAAAAAATACCCGGT
>JAJUGS010000276.1 GCA_029265875.1 Prolixibacteraceae bacterium | reverse complement strand
TGTAATCATGCAAAAAAAGGTTTACCAGATAATAGCCGAAGAATATGAGAACATAGCCAGCTTGCCAGAATCAGACTCAAAACTTATTCTTGCTGCGCGTGAAGCTTCTTTAAAAGCATATGCCCCATACTCCGGGTTTCGTGTAGGTGCTGCTGTATTACTCGAAAATGGTGAAATTATAAAAGGCAACAACCAGGAAAATGCTGATTTTACGGATGGCTTGTGTGCCGAGAGAGTAGCTCTTTTTTTTGCTCACGCCAGTTTTCCGGACGTGGCTGTTAAAGCAATTGCTGTAACAGCGCGTAATAGCGGTGGTCTGGTTGCCGGTCCGTCGCAACCATGCGGTTCATGCCGGCAGGTTTTGGTTGAAACAGAAACCCGTTTTAACCAGAAAATAAAACTGCTACTTGACGGGGCAGAAAAAATCATGGTCCTTGATGGGGCCGACAGCCTGCTGCCTTTTGCATTCAAACCGGGCTCACTGGACTGAAACGGTTACTTCTGAAAAGCTTCATAAATTCGTTCCAGACAACATCATCCGGCGGATCTGCCACAATCATAATCATTTCGTTTTTTACCGGGTGCATTAACTCAATTTTCCGTGCATGCAGGTGAATGCTTTTATCCCCGTTTGGCCGTGGAAATCCATATTTCACATCGCCTTTTATATGGAGTTTCAGCTGACGGAGCTGAACCCTGATTTGATGATGGCGGCCCGTATGCAGCTCTATTTCGAGCAGGTGATAATTATCGATACTGGCAACGTGGCGATATGTTAAGCTGGCTAATTTAGCCCCTTTTTGCTTTTTATCATACGCGTAACTCCGGTTCTGATCTTCCTTTTTCACCAGGTAGTGAGTCAGTGTATCGGTGAATTTTGGAGGCCGTTTATCAACCACGGCCCAATATGTTTTTTTTACCCCGTCGCGGTTCTTGAAAAGCGTGTTTAAGCGTACCAGTGCCTTGCTTGTTTTGGCAAGCACCACAACACCGGTTGTGGGGCGATCGAGGCGATGCGGTAATCCGACAAAAACATTACCGGGTTTGTTGTATTTTTCTTTCAGATATTTCGCCACAATATCAAGCAGCGTTGCATCGCCGGTTTCGTCACCTTGTACCACCTCCCCGGCAGCCTTGTTGACAACAATAATGTGATTGTCTTCGTAAAGAACTATCATCGTAAACTATCAATACTGTTCTTTCTCATTCGGAAAATCAGCCGATTTCACATCTTCAATATAATGGCCCACTGCCCCTTTTATTTCGGCTGCCAGATTATGATATCTCCTTAAAAACCGGGGAGAAAACTGTTGTGTTATTCCCAGCATATCGTGTATCACCAGAACCTGCCCGTCAACACCTCCTCCTGCACCAATTCCAATCACCGGAATCCGAAGCGATTTTGATACAATTTCGCCCAACTGAGCCGGAATTTTTTCCAAAACAATACCAAAACATCCCGCCTCTTCCAGCAATTTAGCGTCATTCAGTAATTTTTCGGCTTCTGCTTCTTCGCGGGCACGTACCGAATAGGTTCCGAATTTATTGATGGATTGCGGCATCAACCCCAGGTGCCCCATCACAGGAATTCCGGCTGACAAAATACGTTCAACCGATTCGATCACCTCGCTTCCTCCTTCCAGTTTTACCGCATCGGTGGCTGTTTCCTTCATGATTCGTATAGCACTGCTGAGTGCCTTTTTTGAGTTTCCCTGGTAAGTTCCGAAAGGCAGGTCAACCACAACCAACGCCCGTTTAACAGCGTTCACCACCGAGCGGCCATGGTAAATCATCTGATCGAGTGTGATGGGCAACGTTGTCTGGTTTCCGGCAAAAACATTGGAAGCTGAATCGCCAACGAGGATAACATCAATTCCTGCTTCATCAACCAGTTGCGCCATACTGAAATCATATGATGTTAACATCGCAATTTTTTCACCGCGTTGTTTCATTTCGGCAAGCCGGTGAGTGGTCACTTTCCTTATTTCGCTGTGTACTGACATCCTTCAGACTGTTAAATTCAGGGCAAAACTAAACAAACCATTTAACCTGAACAAAACAGATTGCTTACTTCTTCGTTTTATGCCAACAGATTGTTTACTTTGAACATTGAAATTTACATTCATGAAGATAGAATCATTAAAAACTGTGTTTATCCTGATTGTTCTCGTGTGCTCAATTCAGGTTGAAGGCTGGAGCCAGTTCAGGCTGGCAAAACCCGAAAAAACGGAATACCGGAAACAGGAAATAAACTGGGGGTTGAATTTTTCGTCGGTTAAGCAAAGGGAATCGCTGACAACTGATTCATCGGCCTATTATGAAGAAATGACCAACGGGACTATCAACTTGTTTGTCAACCATCAATTCAGGCATTTTAATGCCTATAAACAGGAACAGCTTTCGTTTGCTGCACAGGCTGGCCCGCTTTGGGGGAAAGGCTCATGGAACGACAGTACAAAAATTCAGGAAATTGACGCCGACCACCGGATTGCCGGTTTGAGAGGATATGCAGTGGCCGACTATTCATACCGGTATTACTATAACAACCAAAGTTATACAATAGTCAGACTCAAGGGCTGGGGAAAGTACGACTGGTACCGTCAATCGTCGGAAGGAACAATTACCGACTCGAACCGGGTTGTATCGGGTTATTCGGATGTAACAAAGGGCGGAAAATGGAAAGCGGGTATCGATGCGCGTGCAGGATGGGGAATTGGCAGGCTCACGGCCACTAATTACATAATGCTGGCAGAATATATTCTTGAAAAATATTATCCGGAGAAAAGTTTTTCGCAGGAAGAAATTCAGGAGCTGGCCCAAGTAATCGGAAAGGTTAAAAACAACCGGGAAATAATCACAGGACATATTACTGAAAAAGAACTGGTTCCTGTGTTGGCATATCTCAATCAAAACATGTTTTTGCTGCCAAAGAATATTGAAGCCGGCGACTGGGAATCGGGGGAATTTCTTCCACGCTATCATGGTAACCGGGTAGAATTTGGTCCATTCTTTCAATATTATAACAAGGAACCTGATTTTGTTTATGGCGGTTATTTGCAGTATGAGAGTGCGAAATACATCGACAGGAAATGGAACAGAAATTTCAGTGCCGCCATTAATTACAATGCTTATAAACACAACGACTGGATTTTGGGAGAACTTTCGGTTAGTTGGTCTAACTATGTCAAATTGAAAAGCCAGTTTGATTTTGGGCTGAAATACATTCCCGGACTGGAAATTGCCGGTGAAGAAGTAACCTTTTACAATGGACTTGTACCCTATTTATCCTGGTTCACCCAATTCAATCCGAAAAGCAGGATGGATTTAAAGCTTGCCTGGCGATTTGTTTCCGACGAAAAACTGATGGTTCCGGGGCCTGAAATTTCGGTTTCGGTTTACAAAAGCCGGTACTAAAAGAATCAGGGCAGCAGAAAAAATCTGCTGCCCTGATTCTTTTGCTTCCAAATTATTTCTATTATCAAACTCGCAGGAAAATTTTCTTCTTAAACATGTAAAACAACAGCAGCCAAACCAGCATTATTTCGCCGGCAACAAGAAACAATTCGCTGATATCTCCAAAAATGGTTGTCCAGCCAAGTAAAAGTTTTGTGGGTCGTCCGGTGTCAATAAACCGGTGAAACAGGTAAATAAATATTGAGTTCATCCCGATTACCCTGAAAAAGAACGACCATTTTTGCCAGCCTTTCACATCAATAATCCAATAAAACAAGGCGATGAGCAAAAAGCCGATTCCACTGGTGAGCAGGTTAAAACTGCCGGTCCAGCAGGCTTTGATGATCGGATAAAACAAACTTAACAGCAAAGCAACTACAATGGCAGAAACCCCGCTTAACAGCAGAATATTAACTTTCTGCAATTCTCCTGTTTTTTTATGCCGGAGAATGTATCCTGCCAGAGAACCCATTAGAGTAACGCTGACAGCAGAAACAATACAAAGCAACCCTTCGGGATCAAAAACCCCGCCATGTAAACGGCCAGGAACCAAGGCACGGTCGATATAACCATTGATACAACCCTCGGGAGTAAGAACACCTGCCCCCACCCCGGGCACCGGAACCAGCAACTGCAGAATTCCGATACCCAGCAAAATGCTGCCCAGCCAAACCAGCCTTTGTTTCCAATCTTTGGTATAAATTGTTATCAAAGCTGCAAACATGTACCCCAATCCAATTTGCCCCAAAACACTCGGCAAACGCGGATTTTCAAAACCGTTGCTGAAAACACCGTTGTAAACCCACCCTAACAAAACCAGCATCAAACCTCTGCCAACCGCTTTTTTTGCCAGCGATGATTTTGGCACTTTCTTTTCAAGTTTCGAAACAAGTGAAAACGGGATGGCAACCCCGCTGATAAACATGAATAATGGAAATATCAGGTCGTAAAAATGAAAACCATTCCACGGAACGTGTTCCATTTGCTCCACAACCGGGTTTAACCAAGAAGCGCCGGAATGCCGGGCAATTACTTCAACAAGATAACTTCCGCCGGTAATCCAGAACATATCGAATCCACGCAAAGCGTCTAATGAGACAAGCCGCTTTTCAGGGTCAGAATGCAATGATTTTGTTGTCATAATATTTGATTTGTAGAATGCCGAATTTAGGAAACTTTTCACAAAGAATATTTCAAATATCTTGTCATTTACTAATCAATAATAATTTTGAGAAGCTACCCATTTCTGCCGTTTTGTCACCAGATTTGACAAAAATCAGCGTTTTTTGTTTGTTTATGGTGTCACATTTACTCCTGAAATGGCAGAATTGTGGCTGGCACAATCCTTGAAATACACCCATCGTAAATTTTTAGTTGAATAATCATTTAAAACATAATAAAAATGGGAAAAATAATCGGAATTGACCTTGGAACCACCAACTCGTGTGTTTCAGTAATGGAAGGCAACGAACCTGTTGTAATTCCTAACAGCGAAGGAAAACGCACAACTCCTTCGATTGTTGCTTTCGTGGAAAACGGCGAACGCAAAATCGGCGATCCGGCAAAACGCCAGGCGATTACCAATCCTGCCAAAACCGTTTATTCTATTAAACGATTCATGGGCGAAACCTACGACCGTGTGGGAAAAGAAATTGCCCGTGTACCGTACAAAGTAGTAAAAGGCGATAATAATACACCCCGTGTGCAGATTGACGACCGCAAATATTCCCCGCAGGAAATTTCGGCCATGATACTGCAAAAAATGAAAAAAACGGCTGAAGATTATCTTGGTCAGGAAGTTACCGAGGCAGTGATTACTGTTCCTGCCTATTTTAACGACGCCCAGCGCCAGGCGACC
>JAJUGS010000201.1 GCA_029265875.1 Prolixibacteraceae bacterium | reverse complement strand
CGGGTTCCGATGAATTCCAGGTTCGCTGTCCCGGTTTTCCGTGCGACCAGAGTGCTGCCACCCAGATGGTTCCGGTTTGGCGGTCAACCAAAATGCACGGATCGCCAACACCATTTTCACGATCCGGCAGGCCGCCCCATTTACCCATGTCCATGATAATTTTCATGGGCTCCCAGGTATTTCCCCCATCGGTGCTGCGGCTCATCCCCACATCAACATCTTCCTGTAAATCAACTTCGTCGTTGCGCCTGACATCATAAACGGCTAACAGCGTACCCTTGTTGGTGGTTTCCAGCCCTGGAATTCTGAAAGTGTGAACACCGTCATCGTTGTGTCTTCGAAGAGCAATTCCCGGCCTTTGAGCCATAGGTGGATGGGTATTTTCAGGATAAAACAGTTTGTTATCGATTTTGAGACTATTGCAGGTAACTTTTATCGTATTTAAAATTCCGGCCTTTTCATTCAACCTGACTGAAACTACAAACCTGTTGATTCCGGCGGCAAGTTGTTTTTCAGACTGAAAAACCATTTCACGCTGCGGCTTTTGCGGCTTTCCAAAAGGAATCAGTTCTTCAGCACCGTTTGAATGTTGCCTGCTGAAAACAGCCACTTCGGAAATGTCATGCTGAATATCGGTTCCCGAAATATCCAGGTTAATACCGGTGAGAGAAACGGGTGCCACGTTTTCTTTGATTTCAATATCGATTTCGAGAACGAAGTTTTTTGAAGACCCTTTCAAAACCGGGATTTGCTTTTGAACCGCGGTCACAGCAACCACTCCTCCGGCATCAGAAAATGCCGAAAAAATAATCAGTGAAAACAGGAATGCAGATATGAATGAATTGAATTTTAACAGATTGAACATCTTTCAAAATTATTGATTTCCGTAAATATAAATTAAATACAGCCGGAAAAAGTAACAAAAATACCGCTGTTAAAACCTTACAATCGTCACACCAAAAGTAAACGGGCTCATTTCGGGCCCGAGGTTTTCCTCAAACAACGGGGTCAGTTCGTAGTGGGCAAACAGGTTGATCCAGCGGTAACCTGTGCGGAACATGATGCCATACCTGAAATCGTTGAGCGCATAATTTCCGGTAATTTTCAGTTTTTCGCTGTGGTCGGTGCGGTATTTAATTTTTGTGTAACTGCCAATCCGGTAGGCAAAATACATACCGCCCGAAAAATAGAGCCTGTTTTTGTAATTGTTGATGGGAACCTGGTATTCAAGCAAAAGTGGAACCATTACAGAAAACATAGTAAGTTTCGACTTCTGGTGATCGCCCAGGTGAAAAATCTGTGGCTGAATAACCCCGTTTTCATCTTTACTGATGGTGACTGTGTCCTTCAACCGGTAGTCCTGCATCTGAAAGCCAATGCCTGTAACAACCCCGAGATTGTTGCGGTTGCGCTGCAAACCAAAACTTTTCTGAAACAGATTTAAGTTGAAGGAATAGGAAAGGAGCAGGTCGTTGTCCATAAACTTCAGGTCGTAACCCGTGTAATCTTCCTTCATCAAAGCATTAAACCCGAAATCGAACCCAACCCAGTGACCGGTGAAATTGTCTTCAAAAAAATTGAATCCCTCGCCTTTAAACGTATTTACCACCACATTTTTCAGCAGTTCTTCAGGACTTTTTTTTACGGGAATGATGGTATCGGTTTCCTGGGCAAAAGTTACTGTCAGGCTCAGCAACAGAATAGTAACCAGGATTGAAAACTTAAAAATGAACCGGTTTTCTGAAGAATTAAAAAAATGGCACATAATCACGGCGTTTGACAAACAAATTTAAATGTTTACCACCGAAATAACTTCAACCGCTGCCAAAAAGTATAACTTCTTCAGAAACACAATCTCCGGTTAATATTAATATTGAGAACAAATATTTCATAAACTCCTGAATTTCATTTTAAAAGGTTAACTTCGCGCCCGAATTTTTTATATTTTTTGAATGATTTTATTTAACGAAATGGGGCTCAGCCCCGAAATCCTTTCTGCCATCGACGAAATGGGGTTTGTATATCCCACTCCTGTACAGGAACAGGTTGTCCCCTTTTTACTGGAAAGCAAACAAGACCTGGTGGCACTGGCACAAACCGGGACCGGAAAAACAGCGGCATTCGGGCTGCCCATTATTCAGCAACTTGATGTAAACAAAAAAGCAGTGCAGGCGCTCATCCTCAGCCCCACCCGCGAACTGGCCATCCAGATTGCCGGCGATTTGCAGAACTTTTCGAAAAACACCGGATTTGTAAACATAGCCGTGGTGTATGGCGGCGCCGACATTGTTAAACAGATGAAGGAAATTGAGCGCGGTGTGCAGATTGTTGTCGGTACGCCCGGCCGCACACTTGACCTCATCAAACGCGGAAAACTGAAAGTAAACGAAATACGCTGGGTGGTGCTCGACGAAGCCGACGAAATGCTTTCGATGGGTTTTAAAGAAGACCTCGACGCCATTCTTGAAACTTCGCCAGCCGATAAACAAACGCTGCTTTTCTCGGCCACCATGCCCAACGAAATTGTAGCCATTTCGAAGAAATACATGCACAACATCCACGAGATTTCGGTGGGCAAGCGCAACACCGGGGCCGAAAATGTGGAGCACCATTATTACGTGGTCCATGCCAAAGACCGCTATATTGCGCTGAAACGCGTGGCCGATATCAACCCCAATATTTACGGGATTATTTTTTGCCGCACCCGCGCCGAAACCAAGGAAGTGGCCGACAAACTAATGCAGGACGGGTACAATGCCGACGCGCTACACGGCGATTTGTCGCAGTCGCAGCGCGATTTTGTGATGTCACGTTTCCGTAGTAAACACCTGCAAATGCTGGTGGCCACCGACGTGGCAGCCCGCGGCCTCGATGTAAACGACCTCACCCACGTTATCAATTATAATTTGCCCGACGACCCCGAAGTGTATATTCACCGCAGCGGAAGAACCGGTCGCGCCGGCAAAAGCGGTGTGTCGGTTACCCTGGTCCACCTGCGCGAAAAAAGCAGGATCAGGGATGTGGAGCGTATTGTAAACAAACCGTTTATCCGGAAAAATGTGCCTTCGGGACGCGAAATCTGCGAAAAACAGCTTTTCAGCCTCATCGACAAGGTGGAAAACATTGAGGTAAACAACGAACAGATTGCCCAGTTTATGCCGGTGATTTACAAAAAACTGGCCTGGCTCGACCGCGAAGAACTGATCAAACACTTTGTTTCGGTGGAGTTTAACCGCTTTCTGACTTATTACGAAAATGCACCCGATATTAATGTGAACGAGTCGCACCAGGAACGTGATTTTGGTGAACGCGACACCCGCAGCCGCCGCGAAAAACGGAAAGACCGCAAACGTGGCGACAGCCGCGATGAAAGGCGCGATGAATCAGGCTCAAGGCAAAACCGCGATCGTGGCGGACGTGGCGGGAAATACGAGTTTTCGAGGTTCTTTTTCAGCATGGGCAAAAAGAACGGCATCAGCAAACGCACCATCATCGACTTGATTAACCAGAACATGCCGGGCAAAAATGTGGAAATCGGCAACATTGAAGTGCTGAAAGGATTTTCGTTTTTCGAAATCGACAAACGGTTTGAAAACGACGCCATCAAATCGTTCAAAGACGCACGTTACAAAGGCCAGAAAATCGGGATTGAAATTGCAAAGGGAAAGTTGGGAGACGGAAGTTGGGAGAATAAAAAATTTTGAAATAGAAATAAAAGCTGTTAAACCGGGTTTAGCGGCTTTTTTTGTACCCTCTGCTTTTCCAACCCGCCTTTGCGACCAGGGAGCAGCGGGAGTTTTCAGGATGAATTTGGACATTGCCTGGCAGAATTGTTATTACTCCCGGCAATTGATTATTTTAGCTGCCATCAGAAAAAATTGCGCTATGGAACCGGATAAAAACAGCGAAGCGGAAAAGAAAAAGCATACAGTGGATGATTATGCCGACAAATTGGTTGACAAAGCGGAAGAATTTATGGATGAGACCACCCAAAAAATCATTGCCAGCGAACCCTACAAAAAAGCCGGGAAAACAATGGAAAAAGCAACCCTGAGCCTCTTCCGCAAAGCCGGAAAGTGGTGGGGAAAATTATAATCAATTGACTTAAACCTGTAATTTGATAAAATTGTCAAGGAGAGTATAGATAGATAGAATTATTCCGCTTTAAAGCCAAATTTTTTAATAAAGTTGTAACTCGTCAATGCAAAACTTTTTGCCCGATCATTTAAAGGATATTTTCCAAGAACTACATTATTCATAAAAATAAAGTAATGGTCTTTTAGCTTTTTGTTTTTCCTGTCCCAATCAACCATTTTTTGAATTAACTCAATAGTAATTTCTACTTTTCCGTCAGTTTGTGTTGGTTCATCATGATTTGAAACATCTTCAATTTCAAAAAGCAGTTCAGGTGCATTTTCAATAACAATATCAATAATTCTTAGACCTGTTACTCTTTCATAATCACTAATTCTTGAATTATTTCTGACCCTGCCTGAGAGCGTTAAAGCAGTATTCCGCTGTTGTTGAGTAAGCTTTTCAGTAGCTAATCCCCATTGTTCTATTTTATCCCAGATTTTATACGGAATTGATTTAATCTTTTCGATATCTTCCTGAATCTGCTGATTTTCAGAATCTGAATCAGTAATTTTTCTTCTTATCGTTTGACTCTTTGGATTTATAAAATCATCTGTAATTAATTCCAGATTAACAGCTATGGATGAGTTTTTAAGTGCATTCCAGCATTCCTCTTTTTTTGCCCATTCTCCATACAATGAACCCGGTGCATTGGATTTTATAAATCCTTCAACTTTTACCATTAATTCATAAAGCAAATTTGTAAGATGTACAGAGATTGCCTGATTTTTCCAGATTTTATAAAGGTCAAGTTTATAATTAGACAAATATCCAAAATAAGCTATTGAGTAAGGAACGGTTATATAACGCATGTCGCCTATCGCATTTGGTTTTACTCCATATATTTTTTCAGCTGAACGAAAAAGGATTGCCTTCGCAATTGTATCTTCAAAATATATGTTGTCAGGGTTTTTAACTTCATTATAATTGATAAACTGTACATAGTTTTTTTGTCCCCCACGAACAACAAAATGGGGACCTACAACTATTTTTTTACCATCAACAATTTCATGATATGAATTTTGAAATTTTGCAAGCTCCTCTTTTGTAAAAAGTTGATTCCTGGGATTCATCAAATCAAACGCTTTTTGTCTTGTTTTTGTAAATCCATCTTTAATCCGGGCGTTTTTATATTGACCTCTTGCACGTTCATAAAACCATTTTGTCTGGTTTGTTTTACCAGGAATATGCGGCGTAACCAAACTCCTTGATAATTTTTCCAAGGCAATATGAAATGGTCTGTTTGAGCTCAAATCAGATACTGAAACTTTATTTTGAGTATTGGCATATTCGGAAATTCTTGATACTATTTCACTGAAATTGTTCCTGTTTTTAATAACAGAAAACTTTACCTGAACATTAATTCCCGATATATCAGCTTTATCTTTTTTAAATGTATGAAAGATTGAGGCAGTTGTTTGTCCCCCATTAACAATCTGAAAATCCTTAATCTTTTTGATAAATTTTCCTCCATGCGAATTTTCAATTTCAATTTCCTCTGCTGTTGCAGCCAGTCCATTATTAAAAGCAAGAAACATGTGAGGTTCATTCAAAATTGTATTTCGAATCCCTTTATTGATTTTACCTGTAAATTGTAAAAAAGAACGAACATTTTGTTCAAGCAAACGTGAGCCAAATCTTTCGTACATGGTCGCCAATGCTGCTCCCGGAATAATCGCAAGGTATGATTGATATTCTTCATTTATTGTGGAAGATTCAATACATGGGACATTATAACCTTCAGCTTCAAAATCAATTTCAATTGGAATGTGTGATTTCTCAGAAACATTATAAAGATATTCAATATCAATAACCCTGAAAAAGAAAGGAAAGCCATGAATTTCAATTGACGACGGGATTGCTCCTGAATACAATCCATCTGTAAGGATTAACGCATTAACGCGAACAAGACCTGTTTTAATTTCCTGCGAATTACTTAATGTGTGCGCAAAATCAAAAATTGGAGAAGACTCTTCGATTTCATTAACGTAATCCTTGTAAATTCCTTTCCTGAAAAAATTTGCAATTCTTTTTGATGCAGTATCAATTTCATCTTTTAAAATTTTTGCAGGTTCATCTGTACCCCTGAAAACAGTTATAAATAAATCAATCGTTTCATAATTATCAGAAATAGAATAGGCATTAATCTTATGCTGATTCTTTGTCCCTAAAGCTTTTTCATCATATGCTACCCTGACATTTTCGGTTTCTCCAGCCTCCGCCAGCAAATCAACAGCCCATTCTGTAAATAATTCTTCCAGACTACCACCTTCTTCCCTGATAATCTGAAGGTTTTTTAGTTCCTGATGTGTATTCTGATAAAATCTGTTTAGTTCGGAGTTTTCGTAGGTTGCCATCGTTAGTTCAGGTTAGTTAATACTTCTGTTTCGGTTGTTAGGTATTTTTGACAATTATCAACTATGATTGAATATTTTACATCGCCTACACCAGGTCTTATTTCCTTTTCCTCTATTCTTGGGAACTCTCCTTCAATTTTATAGAAAGCCTCTTGCCTGATATAATAACCCGTTTCGTTATATATTTCGCGGTGATGATTAAAAAATCCAGCTTCCAAAAGTTTATTATTAAAACTATTTAATGCGATATAATCGTTGATTAATAGTTCAGAAATTGAATCAACTATCTGATTTAATGATTCTCCATCCTGATGCCTGACATCAAGTGAAATATGATAAAGAAAAAGATTCTGAAGATTGCTCAAATCAAGCTGACGTTCGCTGCTGATATGAATTTTCTGATGATTATTTCCGTGTGTGGTTTTTACTTCCAGTGCATTATTTCCAATTTGAAAGTCCCTGATTTCTTTTGAAGGGCCAGTCCAAGAATTAATACACTCTGAATAATCATCATTAGTGTTTAAAAACTTTCTTAGGAAATACAATTCACCGAATAATCCTCTTTGTTCCTGTGGGGTTAATCCTGCTGAATTTAGTTTATCAAAAAGGGATTTCCATTTTTCAAATCTGTTTAATAACATTTTGAAAAGCTGAATCTGGTTGGTAATTGAAGAAACATTCAAAATCAAATCTTCGCAAAGAACTGAAAATATATCCTCGTGTTCAAAATTCACCAATTTAAAAACCAGGTAATTCTTACTGCCATTTGATTCGTCGGGTATAATTTCGACATGAATATCCTTCAGATTGGAAAATGACGAAAGATTGATTTGAATTGAATTGGTTAATGAAGCAGCAATACAGCGAAAATTTTCCGGTGATTTCAGAGCCACAAAAACATCTGGCAATACATCTCCCGAGTATCTTCTTATAAGCAACCCATGCGTAAAAGACTTGTCTTTTTCAAGTTCATTCCAAATTTGTTCAATCTTCTTCATCGTCATCTATTTCAGAATCATAAACATCTTCCAAATCAAAATTCTGTAATAACTGCCGGTTAACGGCATAAGTTACCGCGTCATCATTATCAGTTCCTGGGAAACTTATTGCATAGCCAACAATGGGCTTGGATAAATCCACTATTTCTGCACCTACCGGATTTAAAAAATACAGCAAGAGAAGAACTTTGTCTGGTTTTCTTATCTGATTCCTAACCCAATCTCCGTTTAGCCTTAATGGTTCGCCTGTAGTTACCTTTTTCTTTTCTCTCCAGATTCTGATGGAAGCTTG
>JAJUGS010000078.1 GCA_029265875.1 Prolixibacteraceae bacterium | reverse complement strand
TCTTAGGCCATTGCCTGACAAACCGTATGACCGTTTATCCGGAGTTTCGCACATCGTGCATGTACCTGAGCTTAGAAGACCAGAAAAAGTTCAACTTTGCACCGGGCGACAGCGAGGGATTCCGATGTTTTCGATGCTGTGGTAAGCCAGCAGTTTTTTATAATCGTGTTGAACGATGGCAAGCGTAACACCCAGTATTCCTGAGATAAACGAAATGATGAGCAGGAAAAGTCCAATGTTGTACAAATCAGTATGAATGTATGTCAGCACCCTGACAATCCCGTAAATTCCCATTTTTATGATAACACCACTCATGATTCCTGATATGTGCGAAGGCGCGGCAGGGTGGGCGTGTGGCAGCCACGTGTGCAGCAGAATAAACCCCGCTTTGATGCCAAATCCTGCAAAAAACAATAGAAATAAAGGAAATACCGACACTGTCTGGAAGTAAAGTTCCAGACTGTCGAAGCCAATTGGCAAACCCGTTTTTATCGAAGCAATTAAAAACGCCACAACGATAAAAACAAAGGCAACATGCATTTGAATGATAAACTGAACCGCTGCTTTTACCGTTTGCTGCACTTCGTTTTCAAAAAGAATCAGAATAAATGTAGCTAATGACATCACTTCCCAGGCAATCAAAAAGCTGATTCCCTCGCGCAGTGTCAGCACAAACAACATCGATAAGTGAAGCAAAATAATGCTGAAATAGTGAAGGCCCAACTCAGTTTTTGTTTTTTTGTCGCGGTAGGGCTGCAAATATCCTTTTGAATAGATTAATCCCATGAGAACGATAAGATTGACCACCAAGATAAAAAAGGCGGAGATTTTATCGATTACGAGAAAGACCTCATTCCCCAGGAAAGTTCCAAAAAACATCTTGCAAATTTCTTCTGAAGAAAAAGCCTGCACTGCCAGATACCCCGAAAAAAAAGATAACAAAAGTTCTGCTGAAAATGTAATCACAAATTGATAACGTTTGGGTATAATAAAAATACTCAAGAGGGCAAAAACGAATAAAAAAAGAATATACGCCATTGGGTTTTTATTTCAGAATGCCCAAAATTACATTATTCTGTAAAAAACTGGGTATCTCAAATTTCTTTTTTGAGAAAGGGCTGAAATTTCTGCAAAGTTTGAAAATCAGGTGAAATTGTTGAAGTTGCCGGATTTACATTAAGATAATATTGAAATTTAAATAACAACTGAAAAACATTCAACTGGCAAAACCTGTAATTTTGCAACTTATTTTAAAAACAGGTGAAAATGAACAGTGTTTTTAAACCTAAACTCTTCAGCGTTCTGAAAGAAGGTTATACCCGCAAAAAATTATCATCCGATTTAATGGCTGGAATTGTTGTTGGAATTGTGGCTTTACCGCTTGCCATTGCTTTTGCAGTTGCTTCCGGCGTATCGCCTGACAAAGGTCTGATAACGGCTGTGGTTGCCGGATTACTGGTTTCGGTGTTGGGTGGCAGCCGTGTGCAAATTGCCGGACCAACCGGGGCGTTTATCGTGATTGTTTATGGAATCATCGAAAAATATGGTATCGACGGATTGATTATTTCCACAGTTTTGGCTGGATTTCTGTTAATCATTTTCGGATTGTTGCGTTTGGGAACCTTGCTGAAATATTTCCCTCACCCGCTGGTTGTGGGTTTCACAAGTGGTATTGCACTCGTAATTTTTTCAACCCAGGTTAAAGATGCCCTGGGTTTACAAATCGAAAAAGTCCCGTCGGAGTTTATTCATAAATGGAGTGCCTATTTCGGGAAAATATCAACTTTTAATATTTATGCTGTTGCAATAACCGCAGTTACTATTTTGTTAATCCTGTTTACCAAACGGATAACTGTAAAAGTTCCCGGTTCAATTATTGCCATTATTCTGGGCACAGCAGCCGTGCAACTTTTTAATCTTCCGGTCAACACAATCGAAACATTTTTTGGCGAGATTCCCAATACTTTTCATCTCGAATTTCCCAAAATCGATTTTGAAAAAATAGGATACTACTTTGAACCAGCATTGACCATAGCCCTGCTGGGTGCCATTGAATCGCTCCTGTCAGCAGTGGTTTCTGATGGTATGATTGGTTCTAATCACCGTTCAAACACCGAATTGATTGCGCAGGGAGTTGCCAACGTGGTGACGCCTTTTTTTGGTGGAATACCTGCCACCGGTGCCATTGCCCGTACTGCCACCAACGTGAAAAACGGCGGGCGCACCCCGGTTGCCGGAATTATGCATGCAGTCACCCTGTTGCTGATTATGCTCTTTTTCGGGAAATGGGTGAAACTGATTCCGATGTCGGTTTTGGCCGGAATACTGATTGTGGTTGCCTACAATATGAGTGAGTGGCGCACTTTCCGGTCCATTCTGAAAGGATCGGTTTTCGATATTCTGGTTTTACTGACCACTTTCTTTTTAACCGTGCTGGTGGATTTAACGGTTGCCATCGAAGTGGGTGTTGTTCTTTCTGCCATCCTGTTTATGAAACGAATGGCCGATATGGGCAAAGTTATTCCGGAGCGGGTTGACTCGGATGTAATTGATGATTATTCCAAACTGCCACCTGAAATTGGTATTTACGAGATCAGCGGGCCGCTGTTTTTTGCCTCGGCCAAAGAATATTGCGAAGTACTGAAATCGATGGGAATTAAAAACAAGTTGATTATCATCCGGATGCGGCATGTTCCATTTGTGGATGCCACCGGGCTTCATAATTTTAAAGGCGCGTTGCGAATTCTGAAAGATTCAGGAACATTGGTGGTTTTGTCGGGTGTGAACGATGTGGTTTGCGAGGACCTGAAAAAATCGGGTATTCACGAAATGGTTGGAAAGGAGAATATTTTCCCGTCGTTTGACCTGGCGTTGGCCGCTGCCACAACTATGGCCGAAAACATGCGGAAGAAGAAAAAATCAGCGTAATTCCTGTTGCATCAACCCGGCTAATTGCTCAATCGTCATCGATTTGGCAATAATCTTTTTGTCTTTGTCGAGTACAAAAACGCCGGGTGTTTTGCGGGCATCGTATAAAATTTTGAACTGCGAAAGGTGTCGTTCGTCCCACACATTTATCCAATCGAAAAGTTTATGTTTGATCAGGAATTCAGTCCATTCCTCTTTTTTATCCATCGAATAAATGGCAAAAACCTTGAGTCCTTTGTCTTTGTATTTCAGGTAAACTTCATCATGAAATTTCGGAACAAACTCTTTGCAGTGTGAACAGCTTGGTTCGTAAATCAGCACAACGGTTATTGGCGCTGCAATTTTGTGCAGGTTTACATATTCACCGTCGTATGTTTCAAGCGATAAGTCGGGAGCGGTTTTCCCGATGAGGTTGTGCTCGGCAAACATCACATTTTCGCGTATTTTTTTCATCGACTCTTCGGTTGTCCAGAAAGCCTGTCCGCTCAAATAATACTTCCGGGCAATATCCACAAAAAGTGCATCCATTCCCATGATGTTGCTGTTAATGCTGGCATTTAACAACGAGGAGGTGACAAACTGGAAAATCCGCTTATTGGGTTTTACCTTTTCAATAAACTGAATAACGGGCACTTTTACTGAATCGTAATTGGGGTACAACACCTTGTTAAACCAGGTTTCGAGCTTCGGTTTATAGAAGGGAGTGTATAAAAGCCGTTCATCGGTATAGTCGAAATAATCCCAGAAATGTTTGTTCTGAAAATTAAACCGGGCAATTAACAACAGCGAATCGTTTTTCTGAATTTCCTCCGGCAAGGTTTTTACATCCAAAGCCGGAACATAATTGGCTAATAAAAAGGCAGAATACATCGAGTTAGGAAATTCCTCCTTTGTTTTCAGCCAATAATTTTGTAACCGGGTGGTTAAAGCAGCAATTTCGTTTCTGATGGCCTCTTTCTCTGCCGCCGGAGCTGCTTCCAGTTTTTTGTTGAGCGCGGCTCCCTGCGTCTGCAAATCTTTCAGGAAAACCGTGTATTCCTGGAACTTTTCTGTTTCGATGGCTCCTTTTATCAATGTTTCTGTATCGGTAAACGAAGTTTTTGACAACGAGAATTCCTGGTCGGCCCCCAGCAAAAAGTCGAAATGATTTTTATCGTCGAGGTAAATTTTATAAAGACCCTGTGGCAAAAGTGTGTCACCCGAGAAAATTCCCTGTCCTTTTTCATCGAGGTTGATGGAATCCTTGGCGTAAATATTCCCCAGATAGTAGTTGGCCAGCCTGATCTTCCGGTTGGGAGCCGAATCTATTTTCAGTTCAATTTTATAACCTCCGGCAAAAGAAAAACCGAAAGTCAGAACGAGGAAAAAAATAGCAGCGTACTTCATTTTACAAGAGAAATTCGGGCTAAAATTATAATAATTTCAAAATAACCCTGTTTTTAATCTGAACGTTTCATTTTTCTGAATCCGGATGTTTCAGTATTTTCGGACAAACAAAAAACACGATGCTTTCGGTCAACATTCCGGTTTATAATATTGAAGTCGGCGGACTGGTTCAGGAACTGGTTTCGCAGTCAGCGCGCCTGAAATACCCGGTCGAAATCCGTGTTTACGACGATGGTTCGACAGAGGATATCAAGCTGAAAAACCGGAAAATCAGCAATTTGCCGGGAGTAATTTATACCGAACTGGAGAAAAACCTGGGGCGATCGGCCATCCGTAATAAAATGGGGCTTGAATCGGAATTTGAATACCTGCTTTTTATCGATGCCGATTCTGCTTTGGTCAATCCTGATTATCTGAGTAGTTTTCTTGAAAACGCGGACCAGAAAACAGTTTTGTGCGGTGGCACCACTTACAAAAAGGAGCCACCAAAAGAGAAAAGCCAATACCTGCGCTGGTTTTACGGGACACACCGCGAAGCTATTTCTGGCGCGGAACGCAATCATAAAAAGGGATTTATCATCACTTCCAATAATTTTCTGGTTCCGAAAAAGGTGTTTGAAAAGATTCATTTTCGCGAAGATTTGAAAATGTACGGACACGAAGACACGCTGCTGGGTTACGACCTGCACCGGCAGGGAATACAGATCAGGCATTTAGAAAATCCGGTTGAACATACTGGTTTGGAAGATGGAGCCGTTTTTCTCGATAAAACCCGGGTTGCCCTGAAAAGCCTGCATTTGATTACCACAAAACTTTTGCCCGGTGACTCGGAATTCGTCCGGCAGGTAAACTTTCTGAATCGCTATCAATCTATCCGGAAAATAGTCCCGGTGTTTTTGTTAAGGTGGTTTTTCGGTTTGTTTCACAAGGTGCTTGAAAAGCATTTAACGGGACGAAACCCAAAGCTGTTCTGGTTTGACGTATATAAACTGGCATATTTTGCCACACTCGGGCAAAAAAAGGCCGGATGAAAATTCACCCGGCCCTTTGTTTTTGTTTCTGTTATCAAATGGCTTTAAAAAATATTTTTTCCTCATACAAGCATTCATGCAATGTAGCATTCGCGCATTGTTGCTTTACTGCAATTTGATTTCACCATAGCGGCTTTCAATTTTCACTTTTCCGCCCCCGGAGCCTACAGCACCATTTAGTTCAATGCTTGTGTTTTCTTTCATCCGGTTTCCTTTGTAACGGTCGGTCGGGTAATCAACTCCACAATAGCTGCATTTTGCATCTAATGAATAACTGGCGCTGCCCAATCCCAGATTAATTTGTCCGTAAGAATTGGTGATGTTAATCGATTCAAAATCTGGAGAAATATTATCGACTTTTATTCCACCGTAACCGGAACCGATGTACAGTTTTTTGCTCAGTTTGCCAATTCTGACCTGTGTGTATTTTGTGTCGGCATTCAGCGCCACCACTTCGCCGAAATTGAATTTGTCGTATCTCGATTCGGTTTGAATATCGGCAGCTTTGTCGGCTTCAATATTCGAATATTTCGAATTCAGCCGCAGGTTACCAACGGTTCCCATCGAAATATCGGAATAGGCCACTTCAATTTCAGTGTTTCCCGATTCATCAATGTTACCTTTTCCGTAGGCCAGGTTAATCCGTGTACTGATTCCTTTCAGCGAAACAGCAGTAATACTGCCATACTGCACATCGAAATCACCTTTGCCGGTAAGCTGGCCAACCACCACATTTCCGTATTTGTTCGAAACTTCCAGGTTTCTGTCCACCGGAACATTGATTTCGTAATCGATTTTAAAGCGGTTATTTCCCCTGAAATTGTTTTCAAAAATGGTTTCGGCAGTTACCACCGAACCTGATTTGTTGATTTTCACATCGATGTTGTTGATGATTTCGGTGGCTTTGCTTTCGCTCGAAGCTTCAACGGTTACAAGCACATTGATGGAAACGGTCGAGGAATTGTCGTTTTTAAATTTCACTTCGCCAAATTTGTTGCTGATCCGCAGGGTTTCAATTCCGGCGGCCGGCCACGACTGGTTGAATTTCTTGGTTTTCTCTGCAGCTGAGGTTGAAAAACCTGCGCTCAGGACGAAGAAAATAAGAATTGCTAGTTTAAATGTTGTTTTCATGACTGGTTATTTTTTGTTGTTTAACTTCTTCTAATTTGTTGACAATCATATTAATGATGTCGAGTTTTGCCTTGTAGTATTCGATCATGGCATTGATCACACGTTCGTCGTTGGGATTGGCAGCCAGGTCGGCCTGCAGGGTTTTAAACCTTGCTTCAAACTCGGCTAGTTCTGCGTTCATGGCTTCCTGCTCGGTTGCCGAAATCAGGCCGTCTTCTTTCATGTTGTTCCACTGGCTCAGACCCGTGTTGATGGCTGTGTTGTAATAAAACTCCACTTCTCCGTATTCCTGCGAGACCGATGCCAGGGTAAATCCGGTGTTTTCAGTTTTACCGGCTTTGCCTGGTGCGAAGTAAATGTAAGCCTGGTTGGCAGCCAGCACCACAAAAATCACAATGGCTGCTACTTTCCAAACTATACTGAAATTCAGTTTCTTCTTTTTTGACTGGGCTTTGAGTTTCTCCTCAAACCGTTCGAAATGTCCGTCTGCCGGCTCGAAATCGTTCAACCCATCCAGGTTTTCCCTGATCAGTTCTTCTATATAATCTTTTTCTTTCATGTCAGTTGTATGAATAAATTTCCTTGTCTTTTAACAGTTCTCTCAGTTTGTTCTTGGCCCGCAGAAATTGCGTGCGTGAGTTGGAGTTGGTGATTCCCAGTATCTGGCTGATCTCCTCGTGGTCGTAACCTTCAATCAGGTAAAGGCTCAAAACCACCCGGTATCCGTCAGGAAGCTGCTGTATGGTGTTTTTGATGACTTCCACATTCACTTCCTTTATTTCCATCTGGTAGTCGGCGATCTGCGCAGTTTTGTCGTTTATCTCCTCCAGCTTCAGTTTTTTCTTTTTCAAATGGTCCAAAGAACGGTTAATCACGATTCGTTTCAGCCAGGCCCCGAAACTCACTTCTCCGCGGTAAGTATCGATGTTTCTGAAGGCATTCAGAAAAGCTTCCTGCATTACATCTTCTGCTTCGTCAGCCTGGTTAATCAGTCGCATGCAAACACTGTACATAGGTTTGTAATACAACTTGTATAACCTGAACTGCGCTTTCTGGTCCCCCTCTCTGCATTGATCAATGATCTCCTGGTGAATATTTTCGTAAATCGGTTTCAATCTTGTTTTTTTGTTTCTGAATCAATGACGACAATAAAAAATCAATGTTGCAGTTGCAAAACATTTTTTATTCAACCGAAATTAAAAAAAATGAAAGGTTAAATGTTCTGTTTTTTTTTCTTCACTCACCCCGAGTTCGCCCGATTGACATCGGTTGAACCCTGCCCCTCTCTTTTTGAAGAGAGGGGAGAAGACGCCGCAAGGTGGCTTGCCCGCCTGACCAGCCAAGTCGGGCAGGGGGTGAGTGAATTAAAATACAACAAGAAATCCTTTTCAATACTAATAAAAACCGGGACTGCATTTCTGGTAACCCCGGTCTTTCAGTATCGTTCCTGTTGAATTATAATGAGTTGTAATATTTTACCACTTCTTTCAGGCTTTCCGCCTTATTTGTTTTGATTTTATTTTTATCGATAAAAGCTTCCACTTTGTCGCGGTTATCGGGGAAAGCTTCGAGGAGGCTTTTTTTATTGCTGATTTCCACAGCCGTGGTATTTCCAATTCTGATATAATAGATATCGGCTTTGCGGACAAATTTGGCGGGTTCGGCATCTTTATAGGCAGCCGGTTCGGTGGCTTTCTGAAAAGTAACGCTGGCCTTTGCCATCAGGCTGGCTTTCCCCGGTTCCAGTACCAGCAGAAAGCCTTTCTTTACTTTATTTCCCTGGTAATAATCGCTAAAAGAAAGGATGTTTTCGCCAAATACAGCATATTCAACAATTTCAGGGGCGGCCAGTGCGAGCACCTCTTCCGAAGGTTTTTTAAATTCAAGATCGTCGTTGTAAATATTGTACCGGAGTGGAATACCGTTGTATTGCTGTTTCTGCGTGGTATAAATGGTGCCGGTTACAAATTCATTGTTCAAATAAGGAGAACCTTTTATATTGCTTTCGGTGTAGTCAGTTTTCCACTTCCCTTCAGCAAAATGATTCATGTTATAAAAATCAATCGTTTCCCGCAGGTAATACCCGAGCGGAAGCTGCGCCTGTGCATGCATCGCTCCCGAAAAAATCAGGAAAAATGATGCAATGAGTAATTGTTTTTTCATCGTTCTGTTTAATTTGTGAATTGTAAAAATCATATTTGTCAAACCAATTGTTTGCCGATAATGTTTAGTTATTAAGAACAAAAATCATGCACGAAAATAACAACGTTTCACTGCCAAGGTTAATATTTACAATAATACTGAATCTTCTGATTACAGTTGCCCAGATTGCCGGTGGAATTATTTCAGGCAGTCTTGCCCTGATTTCGGATGCCATTCATAACCTGAGCGATACGGTTTCTGTAATTCTTGCCTACATTGCCCAGTTGCTCAGCCTGAAACCCTCGACAAAACAATCGACTTTTGGTTACAAGCGGGCCGAGATTCTGGCTGCTTTTATCAACGCCGTGGCGCTGATTGCCATTTCGGGTTACCTGATTTTTGAGGCAGTTGACAGACTTTTAAAGCCACAGCCGGTGGATGCCCGCTGGATGTTCTGGCTCGGGTTGCTCGGTTTGATGGCCAACGGACTTTCGGTGTTGGTACTCGAACGTGAAAAAAACAAAAACATCAACATCAAAGCAGCCTACCTGCATTTGCTGGGCGATGCGCTAACCTCGCTGGCGGTGATTGCCGGTGCCGGGCTGATCTGGTTTTTCAATGTGGTATGGGTCGATGCCGTGGTGACCATCCTGATTGGTGTTTACCTGCTGGTGCATACTTCGAAACTGCTGGCCGAGTCGGTGATGATTCTGATGCAGATGGCACCAAAATCTTTTGACGGGAAAAGGGTGGAGGAGCAGTTGCTGAATATCTCCGGAATCCGCCGTGTTTATCACATTCATGTGTGGAACCTGACCGATAAAATCCTGCATTTCGAATGTCATATTGAACTGGAAAATGATTTCCGGGTTTCTGAAACCAACGGCATCAACGAGGCGGTCAGGAAGCTGCTGCACGACGATTTTGATATCGACCATGTCACCATTCAGTTTGAGTTTGGCTTGCCCAAAAAAACGGATTGCGATTGCCCGTAGATCAGGTTTCTACACTGTTTTTCGGTAGTTCAGCACAGCCCAGGTATTAAAAAACAGCGCAAAACCCAGTAAGGCCATCATTTGTGTGGTGAGATCGGCAATACCGCTGCCTTTCAGATAAACCATGCGCATTACCTGCATGAAATATTTCAGCGGGTTAAATAGGGTGATGTCCTGTGCCCACTGCGGCATGCTTTTTACCGGGGTAAAAAGCCCGCTCAGCATAATCAGCACCATCATAAAAAAATACATCACAAACATAGCCTGCTGCATGGTTTCGGAGTAGTTGGAAATGACGAGTCCAAGTCCCGAAACGGCCAGGATATAGATAGCCGCAAAAAGGTAAATCGTTCCAAGGCTGCCTGCCGGAACCAGGCCATAAACCAGCCAGGCAATGCCAAAACCAAGTGTAATTACAATAAAACCGATGATCCAGTAGGGGAGCAGTTTGGAAAAAATAAAAGTAAACCGCGTGATGGGCGTAACATTCATCTGTTCCATGGTCCCGGCTTCTTTTTCGCTCACAATATTCAGGGCGGGCAGAAATCCGCAAAGCATGGTCAGCAGCATCACCATCAGCGCCGGAACCATAAAAACCTGGTAATTCAGGTTGGGGTTGAACCGGAAACGCGGGGCCATTTCGATGACCGGAATCTGTGCATTGCCGTTTGCCGGAACCCAGGTGCTCCTGATTTCAGCCGAAAAATCGGCCACAATTCCCGAAAGATAATAACTGCCGAGGCCTCCTTTGGTACCGTTGACAGCGTTGGCCGAAACCATTACTTTGGCAGTCTGTTCGCGAACCAGGTTCTTTTCAAAATCCGCGGGTATTTCCAGAATGATGTCGGCTTTGTCCCGTTCAACCGATTCGAGCGCCCGGTTGTAACTGTCGGCAACTTCCGTCAGTTTAAAGTAGCCCGAAGAAATCACTTTTTGGGTGAGCCGTGTTGAATAAGTACTGTGGTCGTTGTCGATCACACACAGGTTGATGTTTTTAATCTCGAAATTGGCGGCCCACGGAAAAACCAGCAACACCATCACCGGGAAAACAAAAATCATTTTTGGCAGAAACGGGTTCCGCCTGATTTGTTTGAACTCTTTTTCAAGCAGGTATTTTAACATGGCTATTCCAATCTGTTTTTAAAGTTTTTAAGACTCAGTGTAAGAATTACCGCGGCCATCAGCAGCAAAATCAGTATTTCCTTTAAAACCGATCCCACCCCGGCTCCCTTAATCATCAGGTTTTTCACCGAAATGATGAACCACTTGGCAGGGATAATATTCGATATCCATTGCAGGATTTCGGGCATATTTTCAATCGGGTAAATCATTCCTGAAAGCAGGATCACGGGTAACATAAACATCATTCCCGAAACCAGCATGGCCGCCATTTGGGTGTTGGTGAGCGTGGAAATAAGCAGCCCCAGCGACAGCGAGACAAAGATAAAAAGCAGCGAAACTGCGATCAGCCAGAGCAGGTTGCCTGCCACCGGAACTTTCAGTACATACACCGATAGCAGTAAAACAGTAGCCAGGTTAACCGCCGAAATGATGAAATAGGGAACTGCCTTCGACAAAATAATGAAAATGGGTTTCATGGGCGAAACCAGCAAAATTTCCATGGTTCCCATCTCTTTTTCACGGACGATGGCAATGGAAGTCATCATGGCGCAAATCAGCATCAGGATCATTCCCAAAACCCCGGGGACAAAATTGTAGGCTCCTTTCATTTGCGGATTGTACAGCATTTTTATTTCGGGAGTGATAATAAACGGAATTTTCATTTGTGCCATCAGTTCCTGCTGGTACGAGGCAATGATGGCGGTTGCATAGTTGGTGATGGTGGTGGCGCTGTTGGGGTCGGTGGCATCGGCAATCAGTTGTATTTGAGCTTTGCCGGTGTGCATCAGGTTTTCGTTAAAACGTTCGCCAAAAACCACCACCAGGTCGGTTTTTCCATCCTTGAAAATATCGCCGATTTCAGCAGGGGAGTTCAGAAAGGCGGTAATATCGAAGTATTGACTGCTGTTCAGTTGTTCGGCAATCCGGCGTGTGGCAACATCTTTGGCGGGGTCAAAAACCGCAATGCTGATGTTGTTGATTTCGGTGGTAATGGCAAATCCAAACAAAATGATCTGGATGATTGGCATTCCCAAAAGAATCAATATTGTCCGTTTATCGCGGAAAATATGGTGAAACTCTTTGAGTATAAATGTGCTGAACTGTTTCATCTCGAATTATTTACTAATTAGCGATTTACGATTTACTATTTTACCCCCGGCCCATGAAGGGGAGCAGTGCAAGTCCCATTTTATATCCCTTAATTTCAGGATTGGGGTAAACTGTAGGCTGAATATTTTTAAACCAAACGACATTATATGTTGTATTGTATATCGTTAATCATCATTCGTTAATCAATGCAGTTTTGTTAAGGATTTTGAATACTGAAAGGTTTTAACGCAAAGTACACTAAGAAGACGCAAAGCACCGCAAAGTCAATATTCGTATGACTTCTTTGCGGTTCTCCGCGATTGGCTTTGCAGTTCTCTGCGGTTAAAATTATATTCATTCTCATTAACTAAACAACATTGATTTGTAAATCATTTTTTTCTCCCCTCTTTGGGAGGGGCAGGGGGAAGCTTCAATCTCCTTTTCTCTTCGCTTTCCGGGCAAGATGATGGAAAACCTCGTCCATGTTACCGGCTTCATATTGTTTTTTCAGGTTTTGCGGCGAATCGAGCGCGTCAATTCTCCCGTCAACCATGATGGAGACGCGGTTACAGTATTCGGCCTCGTCCATGTAATGGGTGGTGACAAACACTGTGATTCCGCTTGCTGTTGCTTCATAAATCATCTCCCAGAACTGGCGGCGCGTAACCGGATCGACACCACCGGTTGGCTCGTCTAAAAACACAATTTTCGGGTTATGAAAAATGGAAACTGAAAAAGCCAGTTTTTGTTTCCAGCCCAGCGGCAATGATTTTACCAGCGTATTTCTTTCAGACTCAAAATGAAGCCGGGCCAGCAGTTCATCGGTTTTCCGTGCGATTTCTTTGTCGGGCATCCCGTAAATTCCGGCAAACAGCCGGATGTTTTCCCACACTTTCAAATCGTTGTACAGCGAGAACTTCTGGCTCATGTAGCCAATGTTCTTTTTTACCTGCTCCGGGTTTTTGCGGATGTCGAAACCTGCTACAACACCGGTTCCCGAGGTGGGTTTGCTCAATCCGCACAGCATTCGCATGGCCGTGGTTTTTCCGGCACCGTTGGCGCCCAGAAAACCAAAAATTTCGCCTTCCTCCACACTGAAAGTAATATGGTCAACAGCCGTGAAGGAGCCAAACCGTTTTACCAGATTTTCCACTTCAATCACTTTCATTGGGCTGTATTTTTAGCGTTTTCGGAACCGAGTGCCATAAAACAATCCTCGATAGTGGGCATTGCCAACTGTATATCGATTGCAGAATGACCTTTCTGTTTCAGATATGATTCCAGTTCTGGAACCATATATTTTTCATCGGCCAGTGTTACATGGAGTGTGTCGCCAAAAGCAAAACACGATGCCAGTTTGTTGTTTTCGCGCAAATCGGACAAAAGTTTGTGCATGTGATCGCCTTTCACCGACCAAAGTATTTTCCCGAAATCATTTACAATATTTTCAGGAGAATCGATTTTCAGGATTTTCCCACCGGTAATCAATGCAATCCGGTCGCAAAGCGTGGCTTCGTCCATATAAGGCGTTGAAACCAGAATGGTGATTCCCTGTGTTTTCAGGTTTTTCAGCATTTCCCAAAATTCTTTCCGCGAAACCGGGTCCACGCCGGTGGTGGGTTCATCAAGAAAAAGAACGGATGGTTTGTGGATCAAAGCACAGCTTAATGCCAGCTTTTGCTTCATTCCGCCCGACAAAGCGCCTGCCCTGCGGTTTTTAAAAGGTTCGATGTGCTGGTAAATGTCTTTTACAAGATGATAATTTTCTTTGATGGTGGTATTAAAAACCGTGGCAAAAAAGTTCAGGTTTTCCTCTACGGTCAAATCCTGGTATAGCGAGAAACGGCCCGGCATGTAACCTACACGGGTGCGGATTTTCTTATAATCTTTCACCACATCCAGCCCGTTTACAAAAGCTTCACCGGCATCGGGCTTCAGCAATGTGGTCAACATCCTGAAAATAGTGGTTTTTCCGGCACCATCAGGTCCAATCAATCCAAAAATTTCACCTTTCTCCACCGAAAACGAAACGTTGGTTACAGCTTTAACACTGCCTTTACCGTAAGTTTTGGTTATATTTTTCAGTACTACATCTCCCATGGAAAAAATTATCAAGTTTCAAATTCCAAACTCCATATTTCAAGCTCCAAATCCCCAAATCCAGTATCGAGTATCCAGCATCAAATCGTCAAGTCTGGTATCTTAGATTTCGGTTTTAAAACTTTACTTCTCCGTACATTCCAATTTTTATCAGGCCATCGTTTTTTACCTTGATTTTGACCGCGTAAACCAGGTTGGCCCTTTCATCTTTTGTTTGAATGGTTTTTGGGGTGAATTCCGATTTGTTGCTGATCCATTCAATGACGCCTTCGTATTCTTTTGTGGTCCCTTCAGCAGCGTCGATGCTCACTTTTACCATGTCGCCAATCTTTGCTTTTCCGAATTGATCCGCTGTAATATAAGCACGCAGGTACATTTCAGTCAGATCGGCAATTTTGTATAGCGGTTTCCCGGGAGCTGTCACCTCAAAAGCGTTGGCATATTTTGTCAGAACAGTTCCGTTAACCGGGTTTACAATCCTACATTTGCGCAACTGGTCTTCCACCGATGCCAGTTGAATCGCCACGGTGTTACTTTGCTCGTTAATGGTGGAAGTGGTGGTGGTGAGTGAACTTTTGGTTGCCGCCATTTTCGACTGCAAAATCGCAATCCGTGTGTTGGCATCGTCTAACTGTTTCTGCGAAGCCACATTCCCTTTTACCAGGTTTTCAATGCGTTGTTTGTCGCTTAGTGCATTGTCCAGTTCTTTTTGCAAAGCTTCGAGTTGAACTTTGGTATCGGGGCGTCCCGAAAGAATGGCTTTCTGGTTTTGCTGCAACTGCAGTTTTGTAAGGTACAACTGGGTGCTGTCGATGTAACCGATGGTTTGTCCGGCAGTGAGCAAATCACCTTCGTCGATGTCAAAAGCCATAATTTTTCCGGCAGCTTCTGCCGAGATAACGGTTTCGGTGGCTTCAAAAGTTCCGGAGGCATCGTTTTCCAGTCCGTTGTTTTTGCACGAAAAAAACAGGGTGCTGAGCGCCAGTAACTGAATTGTCAGGTTTTTTCTGTTCATGGTATGTTGTTTTTAATTTCCGCTGATATATTGATAGTTGTATTTACTCATCAGCAACTGAACGTTGTGCAGCGCCTGGCTCGCGCGGGCTTCGCTTTCGCGGTTCATTGCGTTGATGAGGTCGTTCATGGTACACATGCCATTGTCAAAACGCGTTTGGTACGATTTTGTGATTTCGGTTTTTAACCGAACAATTTCGTTGTCGTGTTCAATAATTGCCTTTTGTTTTTCAATCTCGCTGGAGGTTTGCGCAAGCTGCAGGTTGTTGGTGAACAGAAAGGTTTCCTGTTGGTTGGCAATTTTTTCAGCTTTTATTTTGTCGAGGTTTTTATTGTTACTGTTTTTGTACAGCGCGTCAATCTTCCACGAGGCGCTTAACCCGACAATGGCCAGGTTTTCGATTTTCGAAGTACCGAAACTGATTCCCGGCGTTATGAGAACGCCCGCGCCCATCAAACCTAATTTGGGCATCAACGCCACTCTGTTCATGCCAGATTGAATTTCGTTGAGCCTGAGCTGGCTGGCATATAAACCCAGTTCCGGCCTTTTATTTTCTGAAGGAAGTACGTCGTTTATAATCACTGGCGTCGTAAATTCGCTGTTTTCTGTAAACGACTGCCCTGTCAGTAACGAAAGCATTTCGATATAACCACGGCGGGTGTATCTGAATTCAATTCGTTTTTGTTCAAGGTTCAGCAATTCGGCCTTTACTTCGTCAACATCGCTCTGGTATGCCAACCCGTTATCTTTTGAAAGTTGCACCCGGTTGAGGTTGCGGTTCAGGTTGTCTTCGAGAATAGCCAGTTGTTTCAACTGTTCGTCAATCAGCAATATACCGAAAAAAACCTGGTTTACCCGCTCGCGAATGGAATACACCGAAACATCGGTGCCGGCTTTTTCCACATCGGCTGCGGCTTTGGCAATATCTTTGGCAGTGCGGGTGGCGCCACCGTCCCACAAAACCTGGTTTACCTGGGCAATCCCGATGAGTTGTGTTTTCGACGGATCATCCGCAGGCTGTCCCGGCACTGTCATGGCAGGAATGCCCTGGATAAGGTAGCCACCGATAACATTCAGTTTTACCTGTGGCAGATAGGCTTTGTTGGCATTCGACAAAGTAAATTCGGTTGTTTGGTTGATCAGGTCATACTGTTTTATCAAAGGAAAATTGGCTTTTGCCTTTTCGTGGCAATCATCAAGCGTTACCTGGGCCTGCGCGAACAGGATTCCCTGAAACAGAATTATCAGCAGCAGTTTTCTCATATTGATTTATTTTTTTCGTTCAGAATATTCTTCATCCAATTGCTGACCAATATTTTCCGTTCCTGCATCAGTTTCATGTACGACTCTTCGTCGGTCATACCTGAAAGCATGATAATGGGGCGTGCCACAAACGGGAAAATGGTCATGCCAAACAAAGTCACTACCAAATGAATTGGGTTCAGATCAGGCCGCTTTTCAGCGAGTTGACGGAAAAGTATTGATTTTTTTACCTGCTCAACTATCGGAATGGGCGGGAAAGCTTCAAAACTTCCTTTTTGCAGTTCACTGAGCACAAAAATGGGAAGATCCGGATTTTCT
>JAJUGS010000096.1 GCA_029265875.1 Prolixibacteraceae bacterium | reverse complement strand
ATTCGGTTAAAAAAGTATCTACGATGTGTTCTACAGCGTCTGGAAACTGTTTTTGGAGATAATAAATTGCAATATTGGTATCCCACAAATATTTCATTCCCATGAGTTCCTTAGTTCTTTAAGTTGATTATCAACTTCTTCAATAGGTTGTTTCCTCATCGCGCCTTTATACTTTGCAACAAAATTTATCGAGTCGTTTGCCAGAATATTGCTTTTCCGAATCCGGATCAATTTTAAACCTTCCAGATTTTTCAAAAGTGGAAGTACCCTTTCGTTGATAATATCTACAGTTATGGTTTGCATAAACTATAATTCTTATGATATTCTTTCATTCAAAGATATAAAATATATGCTTCAGAATCGTGTAAACGTACGCATTGAGAAACCAAAACCTTTATCTTTAGTGATTAATTTCAAGATATTTTAATAATGCAAAAGAAACTGGATGCTTTCAGAGAGTTGCTCGAAATTATGGACGAACTTCGTGCCAAATGTCCGTGGGACAGGGAACAAACCCTCGAATCTTTGCGGAAACTCACCATTGAAGAAACTTACGAATTGGGCGACGCCATCCTGAAAAACGACCTGAACGAAGTAAAAAAGGAGCTGGGCGATTTGATGCTACACATCGTTTTTTATGCAAAAATCGGTTCAGAAAACGGCGCTTTCGATATGGCCGATGTTTTGGAAGGCATCAACAAAAAACTGATTTACAGGCATCCGCATGTTTTTGGCGAAGTGGAAGTGAACGATTCTGCCCGGCAGGTTATTGAAAACTGGGAAGCTTTAAAACTAAAAGAAAAAGGGGGTAATAAACGCGTACTGGAAGGTGTTCCGATGGCAATGCCGGCGTTGGTAAAAGCTAACCGCATTCAGGAAAAAGCCAGTGGGGTAGGGTTTGATTGGGAATACCGTGAACAGGTTTGGGATAAAGTAAAAGAGGAAATCAGCGAACTGGCTGACGAAATCGATAAAGTGGATAAAGATAAAATGGAAGCTGAATTTGGCGACCTGTTTTTTGCGATGGTCAATGCTGCCCGTCTCTATGGCGTTGACCCCGAAGCCGCGCTCGAACGTACCAACCTGAAATTTATCGACAGGTTTAATTACCTCGAAAGCCAAACGCTTGCCAAGGGAAAATCGCTCCACGATATGACTTTAGCTGAAATGGATGCTATTTGGGACGAGGCAAAAAAGCTGGAAGAAGCCCCTTTCCGGCTTTCCCCAAAGGGGAAGGAGTAAGAAATTGTATCAGAAACTTTCAGCCAGATGTGAGATAGAACGAGTAATAAAGAACCCTGAAAAGGGTTCAATTTAAATAACCCCGGGATTTATCCCGGGGTTCGAATGAAATCAGATAAACAAGGCGCATCCTTAAAAGTTGATTGAAAAACAAATGTATCATGCGCCTCATGATACAAAGCAACTATAAAACGAATTCTTTAATATTAATTGATATCCAATGAAAAAACTAACTACTCTAATTGCAGTTATCGCACTGGTGGCCTGTACAGCAAAACCCACCACCGAAAAAACACAAAACCTGAAAACCACGCTTACAAAAGCCGGGTTACAGGATAAAATAAAAGGCGGATGGGCAGGCCAGGTGATTGGCTGTACTTATGGCGGGCCTACTGAATTCAGGTTTAATGGAGTGATGATTCCCGATTCAGTTTCAATTCCATGGGATTCGACACGATGTCTTTGGTACTATCAAAATGCACCCGGTTTGTACGACGATGTTTACATGGACCTCACTTTTGTCGATGTTTTTGAAAAAGAGGGAATTGATGCTCCGGCCAGTTCTCACGGAATGGCGTATGCCACCGCAGGATACATGCTTTGGCACGCCAACCAGGCCGGACGGTACAATATTCTCAACGGTATCATGCCACCGCAATCGGGGCACTGGTTGAACAATCCGCACGCCGACGATATCGATTTTCAGATTGAAGCTGATTTTGCCGGACTGATGGCACCCGGAATGGTAAACACTGCTTCTGAAATCTGCGACAAAGTGGGCCACATTATGAATTACGGCGATGGCTGGTACGGCGGTGTTTATGTAGCTGCCATGTATTCGCTGGCTTTTGTTTCTGACGATGTGAATTTTGTGGTGAATGAGGCGCTGAAATCAATTCCGGCCGAATCTCAGTTTTATCAGTGCATTGCCGATGTAATTGCCTGGCACAAACAATACCCAACCAACTGGAAGCAAACCTGGTCTGAAGTTCAGAAAAAATGGTCGAACGATATGGGTTGCCCCGACGGCGTTTATCGCGATTTTAATATCGACGCAAAAATTAACGCTGCTTACATTGTTATCGGATTACTTTATGGTGAAGGTGATTATGCCAAAACGCTTGATATTTCAACCCGTTGCGGACAGGATTCAGATTGTAATCCGGCCAGTGCTGGCGGAATCCTCGGAACCATGCTCGGTTATTCGAATATCCCGGAAAAATGGAGAAAAGCAGTTTACCCTGTTGAAAACATGGATTTTAAATACACCACAGTTTCGCTGAACGATGTTTACGAAATGGGAACAAAACATGCGTTGCAGGTGTTGGCTAAAAATGGTGCAAAAACCGATGGGGAGTCATTCGAAATACCTTTTCAGGAAATAAAACCGGTGGTTTTGGAAGTGGCTTTTGAAGGACATTTCCCGGTAAGCAGGGATAAAATAGATAAAATTCTGGATAGGAAAAATCAGGAACTTGAATTTGAGTTTTCGGGGATTGGTTTTGTGCTCGGCGGATCTGTTCAGAAACTTGACCAAAACAGCCCGGAAGAAGCTGTTGTACAGCTTGAAATGACCATTGACAACGGTGCTCCTGAACAGTTTTCAATGCCATCGGCTTTTAGTAAACGCCGCCACGAAATCGCCTGGAAATACCAATTGACAGACGGGCATCACAATGTAAAAATCAAACTGCTGAACCCAACTCCCGGGTTCAACTTAAAAGCAGAAGACTTAATTGTTTATGCTTCAAAAATGCCAGAGAAATCATTGTAAATTTTTTCTAAACATTTTCCTTTTTATTCAGGCTGATTTATAAATTTTTTATTCAGCCTGAATAATGAAAAAGGAAAATGTTTTATATTAGTATCGCATACGATATAATAGTATGCGATTTTAAATTCAGAATGAAAACAATTCAACAATGTTCAAAAATGAAAACAGAAACATTTCACGATTTTAAGATTAAAACACCTGCAGGTGAGATAGTTGATTTAAGTAGGTATAAAGGCAAAGTGGTGCTTGCCATAAACACGGCTACCAAATGCGGACTGGCACCACAGTTCGACGGGTTGGAACAATTACACCAGAAGTACAAAGACAAAGGTTTGTCGGTACTGGGTTTCCCGAGCGACCAGTTTCTGAACCAGGAGCCCGAAACTAACGAAACCATTGTGGAGGCCTGTCGCATCAATCATGGCGTTACCTTTCAGTTGTTCGAAAAAATTGATGTAAACGGTAAAAATACTCATCCTGTTTATCGGTATCTGAAATCAGAAAAAGGGGGAATTTTGGGAAGCAAAATTAAATGGAACTTCACAAAATTTCTTATCGGGAAGGATGGGATTCCGGTAAAAAGATATTCGCCCACAACGGTCCCTGCAAAAATTGAAGCTGATATTTTAAAACTACTTTAAAATGGCAGATTTTGACCAACTGAAACTGGAAAACCAGCTTTGTTTTCCGCTGTACACGGCATCGCGACTGGTGGTGCGGAGTTACACGCCTTTGTTGAAAAGGTTCGGGATTACTTACCCGCAGTACCTTGTTTTGCTGGTTCTGTGGGAACACAAAACGCTGGCAGTTACCCAAATCGCCAAATTTTTATTGTTGGATACCAGTACGTTGACACCTTTGCTGAAACGTCTTGAGAAAATGAACCTTATTTGGCGCCAAAGGTCGGAAACCGATGAAAGGGTGGTGATGACCGGGTTAACAGCGAAGGGTGAACAATTGCAGGCTGAGGCAGCCGGAATTCCGGCACAGTTGGTAAACGGGCTCAATTTCAGCGGGGAAGAGTTGGCTCAATTGTACCAATTATTGTACAAATACATTCATCAGTCGGTTGGTAAAGTTGTTTGAGAGAACACAACCGGTACAAAATAATAAAACAAAAGCCGCTGCAGATTTAACTGCAACGGCTTTGCTATTTTATTTTACCCGGTTTCTCCCATTTGGGGAGATTAAAAGGGGCTACTTCTTACTCTTTCGAGAAATCCATGGCTGCCATTCGTTTGTACGAATCGTAACGCCATTTTGCATTTTCCTGGGCAGCCTGGAAAAGTTCATCGGCTTCAGCCGGGAACGATTTTTTAAGTGAAGTGTATCGAACTTCACCATTCAGGAATTCCTGGAACTTGCTCCAATCCGGTTCTTTTGAATCCAGCTGGAACGGATTTTTTCCTTCTTTTTCCAACAGTGGGTTGTAGCGGTAAAGCGACCAGTAACCAGCTTCAACTGCCTTTGCCGATTCGTCCTGCGATTTGCCCATGCTGCCACGTAAACCGTGGTTGATACAAGGCGAGTAAGCAATAATCAGCGACGGGCCCGGATAAGCTTCAGCTTCCTTCAGCGCTTTCATATATTGAGCCTGGTTGGCCCCCATAGCTACCTGTGCCACATATACATAGCCGTAGCTCATCATCATGGCGCCAAGGTCTTTTTTGCGGATACGTTTACCCGATGCAGCAAATTTGGCCACGGCACCCATCGGAGTTGACTTTGACGACTGTCCGCCAGTGTTTGAATAAACTTCGGTATCCATTACCAAAACGTTGATATCCTGGCCGCTGGCCATTACATGGTCGAGGCCACCATAGCCGATATCATAAGCCCAGCCGTCGCCGCCAAATACCCAGATTGATTTTTTTACCAGGTATTGGTCGAGTTTGGCGATTTCAACAGCAAATGGTTTGTCGCTGCCGGCAATCGCTTTTCTTACTTTATCTGTGGCAGCAATTGATGCATTCGCATCGTTCATACCGGCAATCCATTCGCTGAAAGCTTCTTTCATCTCGTCGGTGGCGCCATTGTTCATAGCACTTTTCATGAGTTCGGCAATGCGTTCGCGTTGTGCCTGAACTCCTTCGGCAAAACCGAAACCATACTCGGCGTTGTCTTCGAACAGTGAGTTGGCCCATGCCGGTCCGTGACCCGATTCTTTATGTTTGCAGTAGGGTGTTGACGGAGCCGAACCACCATAAATGGAAGAACAACCAGTTGCGTTTGCAACCATCATCCTTTCGCCATATAATTGGGTGATGAGTTTGATATACGGAGTTTCGCCGCAACCTGCGCAGGCACCCGAGAACTCGAAGAGCGGCTGTGCAAACTGTGAGTTTTTCACCGACTGGAATTTATCCACCACTTTTTCTTTCACGGTAACTTTCTGGTCCATATAATCCCAGCGTTTGATTTCGGCCTGCTGTGTTTCAAGCGGCTTCATCACAAGTGCTTTTGTTTTGGCCGGGCAAACATCGGCACAGTTACCGCAACCTGTACAGTCGAGAACACTCACCTGGATACGGAAACTCAGCCCGGCAAATGTTTTGGTTGGTGTAGCAATGCGGGTTTCGGTACCTGCCGGTGCGCCGTTAACTTCTTCTTCTGTCAGAAGGAAGGGGCGGATGGCAGCGTGCGGACATACATAGGCACATTGGTTACACTGGATACAGTTTTCGGCCTGCCATTCAGGGACATTTACGGCAATACCTCTTTTTTCGTAGGCGGCAGTTCCCATTTCGAAGGTTCCGTCTTCGTATCCTTTAAAGGTTGAAACCGGCAGATCATCACCCTGCTGGGCATTAATAACATCCACCATTTTCGATATGTATTCCGGTCGGTTTTCGGTGCTGTTCGTTTCTTTGCCCACCACAATGTTTTTCCATTCGGCCGGAATTTCTACTTTTATCACATTTTTACCCCCTGCATCCACTGCGGCAAAGTTCATGTTTACAATCTGTTCCCCTTTTTTGCCATAGGTTTTTACAATGGCTTTTTTCATTTCATCCACTGCAATCTGGTAAGGAATCACTTCGGTGATTTTGAAGAATGCAGCCTGCATGATGGTGTTGGTGCGTGTTCCCAAACCGAGGTCCTCGCCCAATTGGGTCCCGTTGATGATATAAAAATTGATCTCGTTTTCGGCGAGGTATTTTTTCATTTTGTTGGGCAGCCTGTTTTTGGTTTCTTCCACATCCCAAATGGAGTTAAGCAGGAACGAACCCCCTTTTTTCAGCCCTTTTAAAACATCGTACAAGTGAATGTAAGCCGGAACATGGCAGGCCACAAAGTCGGGTGTAGTTACCAGATAAGTTGAACGGATCATTTTGTCGCCAAAACGAAGGTGTGAACAGGTAAAACCACCCGATTTTTTTGAGTCGTACTGAAAATAGCCCTGGCAATATTTATCGGTGGCATCGCCAATAATTTTAATTGAGTTTTTGTTGGCGCCCACAGTGCCGTCAGAACCCAAACCATAAAATTTAGCCTGGTAGGTTCCTTTTGGCGTGATGTCGATTTCTTCTTTTGGTGGCAACGATTTAAATGTAATATCGTCGATAATACCGATGGTGAAATCACTTTTTGGTTCTTTCATTTCCAGGTTTTCGTAAACCGAAAGAATCTGCGACGGTGTTGTGTCTTTTGACCCCAAACCATAACGTCCGCCAACAATTACAGGAGCATCGGCTTTGCCATAGAAATGCGAGCGGATATCAAGGAAAAGTGGTTCGCCGGCAGCTCCCGGTTCTTTGGCGCGGTCGAGAACGGCAATGCGTTTTACTGTTTTTGGCAATGCTTCGGCAAAATGTTTAGCCGAGAACGGACGGAAAAGGTGAACGGCAATCAATCCTACTTTTTTGCCCTGTGCAGTCAGGTAATCAATGGTTTCGCGGATGGTTTCGGTAACCGAGCCCATGGCGATGATGATGTTTTCGGCATCGGGTGCGCCGTAATAATTAAACGGACGGTATTTGCGGCCTGTCAGTTTGCTGATTTCGTCCATGTAATGCGCCACAATATCCGGCACTGCATCATAATAACGGTTGGCAGCTTCCTTGGCCTGGAAGAAAATATCAGGATTTTGTGCTGTACCACGGGTCACAGGATGTTCAGGATTCAGCGCACGATTGCGGAATTGCTGCAATGCTTCCTGGTCAACAAGTGGCAACATATCTTCCATTTCAATTACTTCAATTTTCTGTACTTCGTGCGAAGTGCGGAAACCATCAAAAAAAGCAAGGAATGGGACCCTTGATTTCAAGGTAGCCAGATGGGCAACACCCGCGAGGTCCATTTCTTCCTGAACCGACCCGGCAGCAATCATGGCAAAACCGGTTTGACGGGCAGCATAAATATCGCTGTGGTCGCCAAAAATTGAAAGAGCGTGCCCTGCAATGGCACGTGCACTCACATGAAAAACGGTTGGCAGTAATTCGCCTGCAATTTTATACATATTCGGGATCATCAGCAGTAATCCCTGCGATGCAGTATAAGTCGTGGTGAGTGCCCCTGATTGCAATGCACCATGAACAGCACCTGCTGCACCACCTTCACTCTGCATTTCAGCAAGCCGGACCGGGCGTCCAAACATATTTTTCTTACCAAAAGCGGCCCATTCATCTACATATTCAGCCATGGTTGAAGATGGCGTAATCGGGTAAATACAGGCTACTTCGCTGAACATGTAACTCATATGCGCTGCCGCATAGTTTCCGTCACATGTGATAAACTTTTTTTGTTTTGTCATTTTAAATCTGATTTATAACGTTATTAATTAATTTCTGAATTTGATACTCAATTCTTGATACTTGATACTTGATACTTGATACTTGATACTTGATCAGGGGGTTAGAATATCGTCATCACGCAGATGATAGATTGATTCTGGTTCGAATGCAAGATTGTGTTTCTCCTGAACCGCGCTGATAAAGTTGTTCAATTTTCTTCCCAATATTTCCAGTTGTTTATGCAACTCTGAATAAAGTGATTGATTTGTCAATGATTCTGTATTGTGCAAATTCTCCAGATGGTCAATAGTTTCATCGTTTGAAGCAACCGAATGCACGAGAAACTTTAAAAAATCCTGTTTATACGCTCTTCTGCCGTACCCTTCCACAATCAGCGATTTTACCGATTTCGATGAACGTCTTATCTGGCTTCCTTCTTCATACATTTCGAATGCAGGAAGTTCATGCAAAGTCATCATGTGAATTTTTACCACAAGTTCATTTGCAATCTGCCATATTTCCAGTTTTTTATAAGACATCTACTTTAAAAATCTCAAATTCCAAATCTCAAGCTTCAAAATCCAGTATCTTCAATCTTTTTTATCCAGCATCCAGCATCCAGCATCCAGTATCTAGTACAAAAATCCAAACAACCAAAGCGGGATTTTATTGCCTTCACCAATTTCAATCACATCCGAGGCTGCATACATACCATCTGCCGGTTCAATTTTACGGCCGCCAATAGTAAAATGATATTTGTTTTTTACCAGAAAATCGGCTTCGGGCGAACTCTTAACTTCACAAATATAATCCAACTGGTTATAAAAAAAAGTCTGGCGAAGGTTTATATTATCGGTGTTAGAGGGTGCAATTGCATACAACAGGTTGGTATTGTGCATGTACACTTTGGCCGGTTTTTTTGCCGGGTCCTCGTCGCCGTTTGTATATAAAAGATGTATCAACTTGGCATTTTTCAGGTAATTCAGGTAATTCATCACGGTGGCGCGCGAGGTTTCAACGGCTGCGGCTAACTTGCTTACATTGGGTGTAAATGGAGTTTCGAGCGCAATGATGTGAAGGAGTTTCCGCAGTTTGGGCAGGTATTTTAATTCAATCTGGTTAATGTACGGAACATCGATTTCGAGGGCGAGGTTCACATGCATCAGCAACCGGTTGATGTAAAAATTCGGGTCGTCGATAAAATAGGGGAAATAGCCGCTTTTCAGGTATTCATGAAACCACGCCAGTGGTTTTACTTTCGCCACAATTTCGCGGGCAATTTCCACATGGTTTTCAAGAATCTCCTCCAGCGAATAGTACCCGAAATGGTTCCCGGTCTGATTATTCAGGTATTCGCGAAACGAAAGCCCTGCCAGGTGGTAAATCTGTGCAATCCCCTGTAAATCGGGGTTTCCTTCGGTAATACGCAATACCGGCGACGAACTGAAAACAATTTTCAGGTCTGGTATTTCATCGGCACACCAACGCAACTCCGACGACCAATCAGGGTATTTCTGAATCTGGTCTAACACCAGCAATTTTCCGCCACGTTTGGCAAATTCATCAGCAAATGAACTGATACGACGTTTGGTGAAATAGAAATTATTGAGGTTGATGTACAGTACCGAATTGTCGTCTTTGAAATTTTCGCGGATATAATCCAGCAGAAAAGTGGTTTTTCCCACGCCCCTGAATCCCTTTACCGCAATCAGTGGCTGTTTCCAGTCGATTTGCTTCGAGAGTTCCCTTTTAACGGTGGGTTTCCGGCTCTCCAGCAAAGTTTTGTGTATATTCTGAAAAAAATCCAACGGCCTAAATTTTTGCTACAAAACTAATCGGATTTTGTAAATATTTGCAATGTTTAGATAGCAGAAAGTAAAAATAGCTGTAATTTATATCTGATAAAAATAAGTCGCTGATTTTGTTCAATCTGTGTATTATGAATTTATAAAACAGCATTTTAGCAGTGGTTTTTGTATTTTGCTGCATTACCGTGCCGGCTTTCCTCCCGAACTATCAGGAGTGATGTCAGGAGTTTTCAGGGTTGTCAGCCTGTTGACTGAAGTCCCCCGATGGTTCGGGGGAAATATTTTCATCTGCCATACTGAAGGTTTGAGTTCTATTATAATCTGTATTTTTGCCCCAAACAAATTGCGCATGAACCAAAGTCCCGAGTTGCTTTTACCCGCCGGAAACCCCGAAGCCTTTTTTGCCGCGCTGCAGGCCGGCGCCGGTGCGGTGTACCTGGGACTGGAGCAGTTTAATGCCCGCGGCAGGGCCACCAATTTCAACAGCCGCCAGTTGCCCGCCATAATGCGCGAGGCCCGCAAAAAAAATGTAAAAGTCTATATCACGCTCAACACGGTGGTAAAAAATACAGAATTGCCAAAACTGCTCGATGTGCTGGCTTTTTTAAACGAAGCCCGCCCCGATGCAGTAATTGTGCAGGACTGGGGTGTTTTTTACCTCGTTCGAACTTTTTTCCCTAACCTGAAAATCCATGCCTCCACGCAAATGGGCACCCACAATTCGCAGGGCACACAATACCTGGCCGGTTTAGGTTTTGCCCGAACCGTGCTGGCGCGCGAGCTCACGCTTAATGAGATAGAAACGGTGGTGAAAAACTCGCCATCCGAAACCGAGGTTTTTGTGCACGGTGCGTTGTGTTACTCGTTTTCGGGGATGTGCCTGTTCAGCAGCTACACCGGCGGGCGTGGCGCCAACCGTGGCATTTGCTCGCAGTCGTGCCGCCGCACTTACAACGACTCCGGAAAACAAAAGTTCCTGTTCAACCTGAAAGATAACCAGTTGTTGGATTTGATTCCGAAGCTGGCTGCCATAGGTGTTACCAGCCTGAAAGTGGAAGGCCGGATGAAACCGGCAGAATATGTTTACAGGGTGGGGGCGGCTTATAAAATGGTGCTTGCCGGCAGCCACCGGATAAACGAAGCTCTGCATTTGCTGGCGTTTGATTTTGGCCGACAAAAAACCCGTTGGTTTGCGGGTGGCGAAGTAAAAGAAGCTGTGGCCGACGACAGTTCCACCGGGATTCTTGCGGGCAAAGTGGAACGGGTGGACAAAGATTCGCTGCTTATCAGTTCGTCGCTGCCCCTCGAAAACAACTACAGGCTGCGCATTTTGCAATCCGTTGGCACAGAACCTGTTCACCTGGTGATTAAAAAAGTAACAAAAGAGGGTGTATTTTACCGCGTGAACCGCGACAATCTTCCTGTTTCGGCCGGATACCGGGTTTATATTACCAAACTGCAGGACATTCAATTCCCGAATAAACTGGAAGAAACCCGGCAGTTACCAGCGCCTTTGAACGGAAAACTGAAAAATGAAATTTTCACGAAAATTCAGCCGGTAAAAAAGGAGCGGGGAGGAGAGAAACTCTATTTCAGAATCGGGTCGGCTGAATGGCTCAAACTCATCCGTTTTTCTGAGCTCGACGGGCTTTTTCTGTCGTTTTCAAAACAAAGCTGGCTGCGGTTTAACCCCGCCGATGCATTGATTCAACAAAACCGTGACAAGGTTTTTGTGGAGCTTCCCCGGTTTATTGCCGAAAAATCGCTTGGTTTTTATGCTGAACTGGTGCAGAAAATGGTTGACCACGGAATCCGGTCGTTTGTGGTCAGTCACCTGTCGCAAAAGCTGATGATTCCTGAAGGTTGCCGCATTTTTACCAGCGAAAATGTATATGTTTTTAACGATGCCGCCGCCCGTTTCCTCGAAACAGAAGGTGTTGAAAACTTTGTTTACCCGTTTGAAACCGACTTTGAAACACTGGATTCGATGCAACACAAAAACGGGATTGTGCCGGTGTTTTTTTATCCCGAGCTTTTCTTTTCACGGATGCCGGTGCAGGTGGAAAACGAAGCATCATTTTCAGGCGACGATACCAAAAGCCGTTACCGCAGGTTTCGTAAAAACGGTCTCACGGTGGTGGTCCCCGACAAGGCCGTTTCTATTCTTCAACACAAAAACAGGCTTTCGGCAAAAGGATTTTCTTCGTTTCTGATTGATGTTACCTGGGACACATTCTCGAAAAACCGTTTAAAAACCCTGAAAACAAGGTTTCTGAAATCGGAACAAATTCAGCCCACCACTTCTTTTAATTTTACAAAAGGATTGGTATAAAAAAACAAAGGCTGCCAACCGGCAACCTTTGCTTAAAATATCTTTTATTTCTCCGATCGGGAGCAGTAATTATTCGTCGTTCATCGAAGCAAGAAACTCTTCCATCGAGTTCGAGCGCATCAGCCGTGATTTCATAAACTCCATCGCTTCCAGCGAATTCATACCGCCCAGGTAGTGGCGTAAAATCCAAAGTTTGTCGATGATGTGTTTCGGGAAGAGTAAATCTTCGCGGCGTGTGCTCGAAACAGGAATATCCACCGATGGGAAGATACGTTTGTTCGACAGCTTGCGGTCTAATTGTAACTCCATGTTCCCGGTCCCCTTGAATTCTTCGAAGATTACATCGTCCATTTTCGATCCGGTTTCTGTCAAAGCCGTTGAAATAATGGTGAGCGAACCGCCTTCTTCAATGTTTCGGGCTGCACCAAAAAATCGTTTGGGCTTGTGCAATGCGTTGGCATCAACACCACCTGAAAGCACTTTGCCCGAAGCAGGCTGCACCGTATTGTAGGCACGTGCCAAACGGGTAATCGAGTCGAGCAGGATCACCACATCATGGCCACATTCCACCAGGCGTTTTGCTTTTTCGAGCACAATGTTGGCAACACGCACATGTTTTTCGGCTGGTTCATCAAATGTCGATGAAACAACTTCGGCATTTACACTGCGTGCCATGTCGGTAACTTCTTCCGGACGTTCGTCAATCAGCAGTACAATCATGTAAACTTCGGGATGGTTGGCAGCGATGGCGTTGGCAATCTCTTTCAGTAAAACTGTTTTACCGGTTTTGGGTTGTGCCACAATCAATCCACGCTGGCCTTTCCCGATTGGCGCAAACATATCGATGATTCGTGTGGAAAGGTTGTCGTGGCCATTTCCGGTAAGGTTAAATTTCTCATTCGGGAAAAGCGGGGTGAGGTGGTCGAACGGAACACGGTCGCGGATGTATTCAGGACTGCGCCCATTGATTTCCAGTACTTTCACAAGCGGGAAATATTTCTCTCCTTCTTTGGGCGGACGAATGGTTCCTTTAATGGTGTCGCCGGTTTTCAATCCCAACAGTTTTATCTGCGATTGTGAAACATACACATCATCCGGTGAGTTCAGGTAATTATAGTCGGCAGAACGCAAAAATCCGTAACCATCGACAAGAATTTCAAGAACACCTGTATTGGTGATTATGCCATCAAACTCGTACTGACGTGCTTTTGCCTGTTTGTTATTCTGGTTATCGGGTTTTTGTGGCTGTGTTACCGGTGGTTCAATGTTTTCAGCAATTTCAGAAACCTGGATGTTTTCAACCTCATTAACATTTATTATATTTTCAATTTCCTGTTCTTCAGCAGATTCAATGTTTTCAAGAGATTCAATATCTTCATTCAGCTTTTCTTCAACCTTTGGTTTTTTATTCTGATAATCTTTGTTGAATTGTTTGGTTTTTTGATGATCCTGCTGCTGGTTTTGCTGTGGCTGTTTTTCACCTTCACCCTGTTGGTTCTGTTTTTTTACCTTGAATTGCTCCTTGTTTTGTTGTGGCCGTTGCTGAAAATCTTTGTTTTGCTGTGGCCGATGTTGGAACTCGTTATTCTGAGGTTTTGGCTGTGTTTCGGTTTCCGGTTTTTCAGCAAGTGGGTTGAAATTTTCAGTTTGCTGAACCGGTTTTTGCTCGGTGTCCTGGATAGCTGGTTTTTCACGGCCAAAACCTTTAATGATGGCTTTAATCTGGTCCTGCCTTGATTGAACGCTGCTTTCAATTTTTATTTTCTTTTTACCGGTTTCCACTTTTTCATGCTTGATAACCGGTTCTATTCTTTCGCGCCGTGGCCTTCCTTCACGTGTTTCGTTAGCCGATTGCATGGGTGGATCAGGCAGATTTGATTTCCTCATGAGGAATGATTTCAGGCTTTTTTCCTCTTTTTTGGGTGGTTCCGGTTCAGTGTTTTTCTTTTCTGCCTTCTCGGCTTCCCTGATGGCCTGGGCATCCAGAATCTTGTAAACGAGATCCTGTTTTTTCATTGATTCTGTTCTTTTGATATTCAGCCCTTTGGCAATTTCTTTAAGCTCAGGAAGCAGCTTTCTGTTTAATTCTAAAATATCGTACATACTACAAAGTTATTATCTTTTTAACTACAGATTTGTTGAATAAAATTATGGAACCAATACCTGGGGGGAGTAATTCTTTAATTTGGCTGCAAGTATATTAAAATACTTGATAACAAACAAAATTCTCAATTGCTTTTTTTTTTGTGGTATTCGTGCCGGTTTATTTTGCTTATTATTAAAATTGTTAAAAAACTGCAAGGTATTATTGCTTTCTTTTCCAGTGCATTCAAGCCAAGTATGGTTATATACGCAAGCATTTTTCAAAAGGTTTTACCGCCCCGGTCAAAATAATTTTGTTAATAAATTTAGAGCTATAGCCTGATATTGTATTTTAATTT
>JAJUGS010000257.1 GCA_029265875.1 Prolixibacteraceae bacterium | reverse complement strand
CCCGCCAACGCGCAGCGGGCGAGCGCCGCCCTGGACAGCTCGCGGCGGACCGCGATCGTCGACGCCGCCGCGCGGGTGGCGCCGTCGGTCGTGTCCATCACGGCGACCTCGCAGCCACCCACCAATCCGGTTGTTCCGTCATCACCGGTTTTGGTGTAGATTTTCACTTTGTTCGACATGCTGTTTTAATAAACCGGGTTCGGATTGATTTCATCAGACTCAATCTCACCATCTTTAATGTGAATAATGCGGTGAGCATGCATGGCAATATCATGCTCGTGGGTAACCATCACCAAGGTGTTTCCCTTTTTATGGATTTCGGCAAAAAGCCGCATAATTTCCTCTGATATTTTGGAATCGAGATTGCCGGTTGGCTCGTCAGCCAGCAACAACGATGGTTTGTTAACCAGGGCCCGGGCAATTGCCACGCGTTGGCGCTGACCGCCTGAAAGTTCGTTGGGCTTGTGTGTCATCCGGTCAGCCAGACCCACATCATGCAACGTTGCTTCTGCCATTGATTTTCGCTGGGCTTTTTTAACACCGGCATAAACAAGCGGAAGCATCACATTTTCGAGAGCTGTACTCCGGGGCAATAAATTAAACACCTGGAAAATAAACCCGATCTCTGAATTCCTGATTTCTGCCAGCTGGTTATCCGACATGTGGCTGACATCTTTTCCATTCAGTACATATTTTCCGCTTGTAGGAGTATCCAAACAACCAATAACATTCATTAACGTTGATTTCCCGGAACCGGAAGCTCCCATGATAGCCACATATTCACCTTTGTAAATATCCAGAGAAACAGACCGGAGTGCGCGTACGATCTGGGTCCCGACTTTATAGTTTTTTACAATTGATTCAAGATGGATGATGCTCTCTTTCATGTTTTCTGTTTTTTATTAGAATGTGTAAGTAAATAAACGATTACATTACAAGCTCATTGTTTAATGGGCACTAAGATATTTAATCCTCACCAAAAACGCATTGGGTTCACGCTATTTTTCATCTTTATTAATTTTCAATCGTGTTACTATATTTTTCGTAATCGCAAATAATTTCAAACAAATCCTGCAACGCGATGGAAATCGTATGAAAGTTTAATTATTCACTGCGAATGATTGTAAAATCATGCTCATTTCATCAAAGTGTTCAATGTTTTGTTAATAACAGATCAGAAACCTGTTTTTATATTTGGCTATATTTGTGACATGTCAGAATTCTTGGATCAGGATATTAAATTTTTGCCGGGAGTCGGCCCCAAAAGAGCTGAGATTTTGTTCAAAGAATTACAGGTTCGCACTTTCAGAGACCTGATTTATTACTTTCCCTATAAATACATCGATCGCACGAAGATTTACCGCATCTCCGAAATTCATTCACAAATGCCTTATGTTCAGATAAAAGGCAAAATCAGAAACATGGAGACAGCCGGAACCGGGCCGAAAGAAAGACTGACTGCCGCTTTTTCCGACGAAACGGGAACCATTGAACTGGTTTGGTTCAAAGCTGTTAAATGGCAAAAGGAGAACCTGAAAACCGGACGCGAGTATATTGTATTTGGAAAACCCTCTGTTTTCGGGGGAAAGATTTCGGTGATTCATCCGGAAATGGAACTGGCAGAGGAACAAATTCTGAAACCCCCGGGTTTGTTTCAGGGATTTTACATCACCTCCGGAAACATGAAAAATGCCTATTTCAACTCGAAGGCAATTCATAAACTTCAGCTTGTTTTAGGGAACCTTGTAAAAGGTAAAATTCCGGAAACTTTGCCTGAATACCTTGTGAAAAGGCTCAAACTGGTGAGTCTGGAAAAGGCATTGATTACCATTCATCAGCCCGGAAATTCGCTGGAACTTAAAAATGCGACCTTCCGGTTAAAATTTGAAGAACTGTTTTTTATCCAGTTGAAAATACTTTCGATAAAAAGCAACCGCGATAAGAAATTCAGGGGTTTCAGGTTTGAAAAAGTAGGTTTTAATTTCAATACTTTCTACCATCAATATTTGCCGTTTCCGTTAACGGGAGCCCAAATGAAGGTGATCAAAGAGATCAGGCGCGATGTAAACCGGAATGTGCAAATGAACCGGCTTTTGCAGGGAGATGTTGGCAGCGGCAAAACACTGGTGGCACTGATGTCGATGTTAATTGCCGTTGACAATGGTTTTCAGTGCGCGCTGATGGCTCCCACCGAAATTTTAGCCCAGCAACATTTTAATTCCATCAAAAAGCTGGTTGGCGGGATGCAACTGGGGATTTCGCTGCTTACCGGCTCAACCAGGAAAAAAGACAGACAAATCATAAGCGAAGGACTGGAATCAGGTTCCATCCAAATACTAATCGGCACCCATGCACTGATTGAAGACAATGTTGTTTTCAGTAAACTTGGTTTGGTGGTGATTGATGAACAGCACCGTTTCGGAGTTGCCCAGCGTGCCAAACTCTGGCAGAAAAACGATTCGGTTCCGCCACACATTTTGGTAATGACGGCCACGCCCATCCCCCGTACCTTGGCGATGACTGTTTACGGCGACCTGGATGTTTCGGTGATTGACGAATTGCCGCCCGGCCGAAAACCGGTTCAAACGATGCACTACTTTGAAAACCGGCGGCAACAGGTGTATAATTTCCTTCGTCAGCAAATTGAAAAAGGCACGCAGATTTACATTGTTTACCCGCTGATTTCGGAATCGGAAGCACTGGACCTGAAAAACCTGGAAGACGGATACCGACATATCACCGAAGCTTTCCCCGATGTAAAAGTGAGTATGGTACACGGGAAAATGAAACCTGCCATCAAAGATTCGGCGATGCAGGCTTTTAAAAATGGCGACACAAAAATAATGGTGGCCACCACCGTGATCGAAGTTGGGGTTGATGTGCCAAATGCATCGGTCATGGTGATCGAAAGTGCCGAGCGTTTCGGACTTTCACAACTTCACCAGTTACGCGGACGGGTGGGACGTGGGGCCGAACAATCGTATTGCATCCTGATGTCGTCGTATAAAATTGGTACCGAAAGCCGGAAACGCCTCGAAACAATGGTACGCACCAACGACGGTTTTGAGATTGCCGAAATGGATATGAAACTGCGTGGACCCGGTGATATTGAAGGAACCGCCCAAAGCGGTATTGGGTTCGACCTGAAAATTGCCAACCTCGGGAAAGATGGCGAAATCCTGCAGTTGGCCCGCAATGTGGCAACCGATATTTTGGAAAACGACCCGCTTTTACAATCTGATGAAAACAGGTTGCTCCAGAAAAGCCTTTCGATTATGAAATCAACAGAATACGACTGGAGTTCAATCAGTTAAATTTAGCAGTTATCTTAATAATCAGGTCAGTTCGAAAAATCGTTGCTGAATAAAACGTGTAATTTCGCCTGGTTTTCCGTTACCAACCGGCAATCCGTTAACGCTCACGGCAGGTGTGACCTCACTGCCAGTCCCTGCAATTATCAGTTCATCCAACGCAAAAAGTTCAGCTTCCGTAAAAGCTTTTTCCTCAAACGGAATCCCGTTTTCAGCACATATTTCATGAATCGCTTTTCGGGTGATTCCGGGTAAAATGAGGTTTGAAAGCGGCCGGGTGATTACAGTTCCGTTTTTTACACCCAAAACACTTGAGTGCGTTGCTTCTGTAACAAAACCATCGCGAATCAAAACACACTCTCCTGCCCCGGCTTTTACCGCTTTGTTATAAATCATTGAATTTGCCAACAGCGAAACCGATTTAATATCGCAGCGTTGCCAGCGGATATCTTCGTGTGTTATCACTTTGATTCCGTTTTCAAGATAATCGGTAAACGAAGGCATGTGGTAGGCAAAAGCATAAACCGTTGGCGAAATGTTTTCCGGAAAGTGATGTACCCGTTTGTGTTCACCCCGCGTTATTTGCAGGTATATGCCGGCATGTTTTCCGGTAAGATTATTTCTGCTCAGTAATTCCTGAAACAAGCTTTCCAGATTTTCAGTATTATCGTATTCAATTTCCATTTCTGAAAGGCTTCGTTTCAGTCGCAGCAAATGGTCGTCGTATCTGAAAGGTTTGCCGTTGTAATATTTAATGACTTCATAAACACCATCGGCAAAAATAAACCCGCGGTCGTTGGCCGAGATTTTTGCATCCTCTTTATTGATAAACTGATTATTCAGATATACAATTTCGCTCATCGGATCATGTTTTTAAGTGTTTGTATTTCTTCAGCCCAAAGTGTTTCATCGGGTGTTTCCAAAATCAACGGGATGCCGTCGAATCGCGGGTCGTTCATAATACATTCAAAAATTTCGAGACCTAAAAATCCCTTTCCCAGGCTATCGTGCCGGTCAACGCGCGAACCCAGTTCCTTTTTTGTATCGTTCAGGTGCATTCCTTTCAGGTACTGAAAACCAACAACTTCCTCAAATTCAGCAAAAACTTTTTCGAATCCGGCTTTGGTTTTTATATCGTAACCAGCGGAATAAGCATGACAGGTGTCGATACAAACTCCCACCCGCGATTTATCGTTTACCTGTTCGATTATTTTTTTCAGATGATAGAAAGAAAAACCAAGATTGCTGCCCTGTCCGGCAGTATTTTCGATAACAGCCATTACACAGGTGGTTTTATCAAGTGCCAGGTTAATTGAATTCGCAATGGTGGTAAGGCACTGTTCTTCTGTGATTTGGTTCAGATGGCTGCCCGGATGAAAATTGAGCCGGTCGAGTCCCAATTGTTCGCAACGCTGCATTTCGTCGAAAAATGCCATTCGCGATTTTTGCAGTGATCCAGGTTCGGGATGCCCCAGATTAATCAGGTAACTGTCGTGTGGCAAAATCTGGTGCGGTTTGTAGCCAAATTTTTCGCAATTGCTTCTAAACGCGTCAATACTTTGTTTTGTCAATGGTCTGGCTTCCCACTGCCGCTGGTTTTTGGTAAAAAGCGCGAAAGCGGTTGCTCCAATTTCGTGTGCATTAACCGGTGCCTGTTCAATACCTCCGCTTGCACTTACATGAGCTCCTATATATTTCATTTTAAATATCTTAATTTTAAGTCTGGCATTGTGAGAAACATTGTCTATAAAACTTCGTTATAAACCAACGAAATTACAATTTCGGTTCAGACTGTTTCGTTATTGCATAAAAAAGAAAACAAAAAGTTGAAGTTCAAGGATATATCACTAAAAATCAATGACATGAAAAGACTGGTTATTTTATGGGTCCTATTAATTTCAGTTTCTGCTGTTCAGGCACAGGAAACCGGGAAAAAAAGCAGGAAAGATCTGAAAAACGAAAAAAATGCACAACAAATGGCCGAAGTAAAAGCAATTGTTGAAAGCAGGAATTTTATTTTCGATGCCCGCACTGCCAACCCGATGAATGGCAGTACGATTAATTTAAGTACTGATTACCATTTAAAAATCAGCAACGATTCCGTGTATTCTTATCTGCCATATTATGGAGTTGCCTATAGTGCAGCCAGTTATGGCGGAATCAACAGCCCGATGAACTTCAGCCACTCCGTTGAGGAGTATTCATCAGAATTAACCAAAAACGGATACATGGTTAAATTTAAAACCAGAAATGGCAGCGATTTAATCAGTTGTACCCTGCACATTTCAGTAACCGGTTCTTCAACACTTTCTGTATCAAGTATGAACCGGCAATCGATTTCGTATTTCGGAGATATACGGAAAGTGAAATAAAATTATTATGGCTATCAAATGCTGGAATCAGTTCCGTTTAAACCCCTGTTTTTTACTGATTTCTTTCTGATGTTGAAGTATATCGTAATACGAAAAGTAGTATTTTAGCCAACTGACTAACATAAAAATTAAAGCCATGAAACTACCGATTCTGACCATTTTGCTGATAATACCTCTGCTGACTTTT
>JAJUGS010000337.1 GCA_029265875.1 Prolixibacteraceae bacterium | reverse complement strand
GTAATCCAGTTTGGTTTCTCTGAATCGGTTTTGATTGACGGCGACAACCTGATTTGTGTGCCAGGCGGAAAAGAAAATAATGTGGTGGCACTTAACCGCTTTACCGGAAAAATTGTTTGGAGTTCTCCCGGAAACGGCGAGATTGCAACATACAATTCTCCCATTCTTATTAGTCACAACGGGAAAAAACTGGTAGTTGCGATGACTTCACATTCGATAATGGGAATTGATGCTGCCACCGGTGAAAAATATTGGCGGATTGAACATACTCAAGGCAATAAAATTCATGCAAATACCCCTGTTTATGCCGATGGAAAACTGTTGGTAGCCACTGCCGGGCGTGAAAAGACTTCGGGAATTGTAATGTTGCAACTTTCGGGAGATGGGAAAAGTGTAACCGAAATCTGGCGCAACAATAAATTGATGAACCTGATGGGAGGAATGGTGAAACTAGGTGATCATCTATATCTCTCGGCCTATTTGAAGGCCGATTGGCAGGTGCTTGACTGGAACACGGGAGAAATGAAAATCCAGAATAAAGAATTTGGTGGAGGCTCGGTGATTTATGCCGACGGGCTGTTCTATTGCTATGGCGAAAATGATGGCGAAATTGCTTTGATGGAAGCGTCGCCGGAACAAATTAAAATCATCAGCAAATTTAAAGTCCCGCTGGGGACCGACCAGCATTGGGCACGTCTGGTTATCGACAACGGGTTGCTTTTTGTCCGCCATGGAAATGCGTTAATGGCGTATAAAATAGGGGAGTAAAAAGTTGCCAAAATGAAAACAACAGGCTGGTGTTAATGAAAAATACCAGCCTGTTGTTTTTGTGATAACTGATTGTTGAACAATATTTTCGGGATATTTATTCCCGGATGATTAAAGTGGAAGGAATATCCTGAAGCCAGTGTTTTTTTGATTCAACCAATTGTTTCCAGCTTTCAAAACTTACAAGCATCAGGTCCTGTTGTTTCAGAAAATCAGTTTCAATTACCAGCTCATTCAACAAACTGATATGATTTGGGGCAACCTGCTCAATCAGCCGGATTGATTCCCTGAATTGTCGATTATTTTTTATCTGTCCGGTTGCATCATAAAAAATAACCTGCGACTCGACGTTGTTAATCAGTTTTTGGGCATAGTGGATAAGTTGCATATCGGTTTCAGCAAAAATCGGGATAAAAACGCTGTCAACTTTTGCTAACTCTTTGTCGATTAGTATCCCAACCGGTATTTTGCTTTTGGAAAGAATAAGCCGGGTTCTTTCGTCAAACGGAGAATTTTCAAAAAGACTATCTTTTCCTGACACCTGACTAAAAAGATTTTCAGGATTTATGATTCGGGTTGTAAAACCTAAAATTTTACCTAAAATGCTTCCTTCAAAAATTGATTGTCCGATTCCAATAAGAAGCAAATCGAAATCACCTTTATTGGCTGTTTCTGCAATATCTGAATCAATATCACCCGAAGCTTTAAAAAGGGTTGAAATTTTTTGATTCAGCATTTTTGATTCCTGTATAACCGGACCAAAACTTTCCTGTTCATATTGTTCAGCGTTGTAATGGTGCAATTCGTTGGTGGGAGTAAGGTGCATTACGGTTACTGCAGCATTACTGTTCAGCTTTCTTACAAAACCATTGGCAAGTTTGAGCAGCGACCGTCCTCTTTCCGGGTTTCCAAACGAAATCAGAATCCTGAATTTGCCTGAATTGCTGATTTCCGAAGGTATTTCTTCCGTTTCTGGTTTAAAAACTCTTTCAATCAGGCTTAATGCAGGCCCTGCCATAAAAGTAGTTACCAGCGCCATTATTACCATCATCGCAAAAATTTCGGGCGTTAAAACACCCAAATCGTAACCAATATTCAGTACCACAAGTTCCATCAGTCCGCGGGTATTCATCAAGGCGCCAATGGTGAGGCTGTCTTTCCAGTGTTGTCCTACAAACCGGGCCGCCAGCGCGCTTCCCACAAATTTTCCTACAATCGCCACCAGAATTATCAAACCGGTTATTTTCCACAAACCAATGTCGTTCAACAATCCGATTTCGGTACGGAGACCGGTAAAAACAAAAAACAAGGGAAGTAAAAGTACCAACGCCACATCTTCCACTTTTTCGATAAAAATGCTCCGGAACCTTGTGTTTTCAGGCATAATTGCTCCTGCCATAAACGCTCCGAAAAGCGCGTGAATGCCGATAAGTTCGGTCGTATAAGCTGATAGGATGAGTGTTATAAAAAATATAGCAACAATGGGTTTGCTGAGGTTTTCGTTGGAAGAATGCAATTCGGCAACCCGTTTCAAAAAAGGTTTTATAAATCTTATCATCACCAGCACATACAACGCTGCCAGCGCAATAATATAAAGCGAACTTACAAACGAACCGGCTTTTACAATGGCAATAACGGCAGCCAGCAAACACCAGGCTGTAATATCGTCGGCTGCGGCACAGGTAATAACCACGGTTCCTAAACGGGTTTTGCTGATTCCGCGTTCCTGAACAATTCTGGCCAATACCGGGAAAGCAGTGATACTCATGGCAATTCCAAGAAAAAGTCCGAAAGACAAAAATTTAACGCCCTCCGGCGAATGTGCCTGGTAAATAAAATAAGCCAATCCCATCCCGAGTGCAAAGGGAATAATAATGCTTGCATGACTGATGATAATGGCATCGTTGGCTTTGTGTTTCAAAACTTTAAGGTCGATTTCCATGCCTACTACAAACATAAAAAGGATTAACCCTATTTGGCTCAGAAACTGGATATTTCCCAAAGAATGCGCTGGAAAAAGTGTTGCTGAAAATTCGGGAAAATACATTCCGACAAGCGACGGTCCCAGCACAATTCCTGCAATTATTTCACCAATTACGGTTGGCTGGCCTATTTTGCTGAAAATCCATCCGAAAAGGCGCGCAGCAAAAATAATGGTGACAATCTGAATCAAAAGAATTGCCAGCGGGTGTTCAAAATTATGCGCGATTGAACTCAGAAACTCCTGCCACGAATTGTTCCCGCTTTCTGCTTCGATTATGTTTCTGCCAAGTTCAAATTTGCTGCCAAGCAAAACAATCCAATACATCAGAATTGAAAAACCACCAACAGTTCCGATGTAAAATGCTGTTTTTCTGAAATATTTCATTTATAAAAATTTTCTGCAGGTTTAACTTTTTGCGGAAAATTAGCAAAGCATTTTTTGAAAGGATTGGTATTTGAAATCTGAACCCCGGAAAATGTAACAAGGCTGGAAAATATTGTAACAAATCAGATTTTCACCTTTTTCAGAAATTCGTTCCGATAAATTTCGCTAAGCGGCAGTTTTAAAACTTTGCCCTGTTCGACCTGTATATTAGTGGTAATTTCATCAAACGAAAAATACTGAACAGCATTCAGCGAAATGATTTCTTTTTTATTAATCCTACAGAAATTATTTACGGGCAAAATGCTTTGTATCTTATCAAACGAGATATTTTTCAGCGTAAATTCATCGCCGTTGAACAGTCGGACAATTTTATCGCGGCTGTCAGTTTCAGAAGTTCTGATGTAAGAAACCTGGTCGAAAAATAGAATTGCTTTGCCTTTATCCGTATTTAACTGAACAAAATTCTTTTTTGGTGCGGGCTCTTTCCCTGACAGCTTTTCCAACGCTTTTTGCACTGCTTTTTGCAGCCTTTCTTTCTTCACAGGTTTTCTTACATAGTCAACTGCATCAAGGTCAAATGCTTCAGCAG
>JAJUGS010000375.1 GCA_029265875.1 Prolixibacteraceae bacterium | reverse complement strand
TTTACCTGGGAACCACATCGGGTGGATTGCCCGGTTTCGAAGGCAGGCTGGAATACTATATCTCCAAAGCATTTAGTGGTGGTGGCCGGTTCGCCACATCCTGGAAAGTTTATGTAGGGGGAGGTTATTCTAAGGATTACTACGATAATTTTCTTGCCGCCGATGATTTCACTTTTGCAAGGGTTAGTTTTGGTGTGGCAAAAGATTTCTATCCGCTTCACTTTTTACATTGGGGGCCATTTGCAGGTTACGGACTTGAAATGACAAGCTGGGAAACCGGTGAAAAAGATGAAATTGAAACCGATTTTATTGAAGCAGGTGTGAGAGTAGGAATCAACCTTACTCATAATATTCAGCTTATCGGCTCTGCAACTTCCTATACAATGATTTCCTCTAAAAAAGTAGATGGTGATACCGGCGAAAAAAAAGACTTTGAGTACGATGTTGCTTTTGATGACCGGTTTGGCCTGGGTTATAATTTTGGTATCAGATTTATGTTCTAAAATTTAATAATTATGTTGAAAAAAATTGGACTTATCGGGGTTGTAGTCCTGCTGATGGTGGCAACAGCAGGATATGCCCAGACGAAAAAGGAGAAAAAAATGGCCGGTTATGTAATTGGCAATTACGAGGTTGAATGTATGGGAACCGGAATGGACGGGACCCAGTTGATTAAAGTGTGGGGGTACGGTAATAAACCCGATGATGCGATCTATCAGGCAAAGAAAAACGCGGTACATGCAGTGATTTTTAAGGGTATAACAGGTGGTAAACCCGGTTGTATGACACGTCCGCTGGTTACAAAACCCGGTGCCGAAGTTCAGCATGCCGATTATTTCAATACCTTTTTTACAAATGGCGGTCACTATCTCAACTTTGTTTCACAATCGGGCGATGGTTCTGTTGACCGGATAAAAGTGGATAAAAAACAATACAAAGTGGGAGTAATTGTAGCGGTTAAACATGCCGAATTGCGGCGCGAACTCGAAACAGCGGGAATCATCCCGAAACTGGGTACCGGATTCTGAAAAAATTGAAAAACTATGAAAAAACTGATATTTCTGATTGCCCTGGTGGCTGGCAGCCTGTTGGTTGCGGGACAGGCAAAAAAGCCCACAATTATGGTGGTCCCGAGTGATAACTGGTGTATCAAAAATGGCTACACCCAAATGTTCGACGAAATGGGAACCGCCAAAACACTGCCCGATTATAAAATGGCATTGCAAAACGAAACCGATTTGTTAATGACCATCAGCAAAATTAATACAATGATGGCCGACCGCGGTTTTCCGCTGGTAAACCTCGAAACTGCGCTGAAAAATATGGAACAGGAAAGTGCCGAAATTGCCATGTTGGGCAGCAAAAGCGGTGGCGGGATTGCAGAAAACCCCATCGATGTTTTACAACGCACAGCCAATGCCGATATTATTATCCAGCTTACTTATGTAATTAACCAAAATGGCCCGCAGCGGTCAATCACTTTTATGTTGCAGGGGCTCGATGCGTACACCAATAAACAGATTGCGGGGGCACAGGGAACCGGTTCACCTTCGTATGCAACCGAAACACCTGTTTTGCTGGAAGAAGCTGTGCTTTCGCATATCGACGATTTTAATTCGCGTTTGCAGGAGCACTTTAACGATTTGTTTGAAAACGGCCGCGAAATCGTTTTCCAGGTCAGGGTTTTCGATACATCACCCATCGACCTCGAAGAAGAATTCACATACAAGGGCGAAACGCTTGAATTGGGCGAAATCATTGAAGACTGGGTGTCTGAAAATACGGTTCAGAACAGGTTCAACACTTCAACCTATACCCAAAATGTAATCAGGTTCGACCAGGTTCGTATCCCTTTATATGACGAACGTGGCCGCGCCAACGACACCCGCCGCTGGATCCGCGATTTGCGTACCCTGCTTGCCGGAGCGCCTTTTAACCAGGTCAGCAAAATTCATACACGCGGCCTGGGTGAAGTCTGGTTAATTGTGGGAGAAAAATAAAATCTTTAATTATGAAGAAAATAGTATTTCTTTTGCTGGCTTTTGTTCCTTTTTTCGGGATGGCCCAGAACAACGAAGGATCAGCCAACGATTACGACAGGATTGCGTTGGATGTGTACATCCCTGAACAGGTGGAAAGCATTCCGGACCATGCCAAAAGCCTTTTAACCAGTAAACTGACAAATGCCATCACCGAAAAAGGAATGGCCGGGGCAGGAGTCAGCCCGAGGTTTCTGGTGACCGCAAAAATGGAATTGCTCACCAAAGACATCGCACCAACAGTTCCCAAAATTGAAACTTATACTTTCGATATCTACCTTTATATTGTTGACCACGTGGATAAAAATATTGTGTCATCAACATCGTTTACAGCCAAGGGAACCGGTAGCAATGCCAACAAAGCTTATACAAATGCATTGAGGACCGTTGATTTGAAAAATGATAAAGTGAACAAATTTTTGGACGACGGGAAACGCAAAATCATTCAGTATTATAATTCCCGGTGCGATTTTATCATTGCCCGGGCCAAATCGCTGGCTGCCCAAAACCAGTTTGCCGATGCACTGGCCACGCTTTCAGGGATTCCGGAGGTTTGTAAAGACTGTTATATGAAGGCATTGGACGAAATT
>JAJUGS010000317.1 GCA_029265875.1 Prolixibacteraceae bacterium | reverse complement strand
TTGAACCCACAGCATAATTTCACGGGTTCAACCAATTATGCATACACTCCTGTAAGAACAAGTTTATTGGGGTTTGAATTGAAATTTTAAAACATCAGCATTTATGAAAACTTATAAGATATTCATCATATTAATTTTCTCTGTAGTAACGTTCTCGTGTTTGAACGAGCTTGACACAAATCCTACAGACAGCACTTCAGGCGATGTATTGTTCGCGGATGTTGACAAGGCAAATGTTGCACTCAACGGTATTTACAGGGCCATGTATGTGGCAACTCAATGGTCGGCAAACTGGGCCGACGAAGAATTTGCCGCGAAAGCATTCACGTTAACCTGCGATTTGATGGGTGAAGATATGGTTCAGAATGAAGGCGGAAGCGGCTGGTTCTGGTTCGATTACAGGTACAATGTAAAATCAGACTACACCCACAAAAACGGGCGTCCGTATTCTACCTGGTTTTTTAACTACACCATCATTTCAAATGTTAACGCAATTATCGCATCGGAGGAAGGAATGAAAGGTGCACCTTCAGAAATCAACAGTTTAATGGGACAGGCTTATGCATTGAGGGCATACGCTTATTTTAACCTCATTCGTTTTTATCAGCAAACTTACAAAGGACATGAAAATGCTCCCGGCGTGCCTATTTATACCGAGCCGACAACAAACACCTCGGAAGGAAAACCAAGAGGTACGGTTGCGCAGGTTTATGCACAAATTGACGCAGATATTGAAAAGGCGATCGAATTGCTGAATCCCGACGTGGCCGCCCCCCGCTCACATATTTCACATTTCGATTACTATTCAGCCAACGGTTTAAAAGCCAATATTGCTCTCGAAAAAAACGACTGGGCTACGGCCGAATCAGCCGCTGATATTGCGATGAGCGGCGGCACTTCCATGTTGACAATGAATGAGCTGAACAAAGGCTTTGCCTTTAACGATGCAAATGCAAACACAGTACTCTGGGGTGCTGAAATTATTGCTGAACAAACCAGTGGATATCAGTCATTTTTCGGGCACATGGATGCCAGTACTTCATTTTATGCCGAAACATCCCGTAAATGCATCAGCACGTGGCTCTATAACCAAATGTCGGTCACCGATGTGCGTAAAAACAAATGGTGGATTGGTCCTTTGGAACAAGATGCCGAAATCGGGCCAATGTTAAGTTACAACCAGGTAAAGTTCAAATTTTCTGACCCGACAAATGCGGTTGGCGATCTGATTTATATGCGTCACGAAGAAATGATGCTGATTAAAGCCGAAGCCTTGTGCATGCAAGCCAAATATCCGCAGGCAAGGCTGATTTTAAATGAGCTGATGGCAGAACGCGATCCTGAGTATGATATTTCTGCCCTGACCAATGCCAGCACTTTAACAACCAACGATCCGAATGGCCCGACTACTCCGGCGGTTGGTCCTGTTACACTTCTCGATGAAATAATTCTGCAACGAAGAATTGAATTATGGGGAGAAGTAGGCAGGATTCTGGACATAAAAAGATTGAAAACCGGGTTCACCAGAAACTTTGCCGGCAGCAACCATGCCGACAAGTTATTGTCGAGAAATACGCTGAATCCCGAATATCCTGATTTTGTGATGTCGATTCCACAATCAGAATTCGACGGCAATACCAGTATGGATGAAACAACTGACCAGAATCCCTGGGCAGAAAATTAACCTTATAAATTCGATACCATGAAGAATATAATTTCAACAATCTTTGTCCTTGCCATCGTGTTGGTTTCGTGCGACCAGGACAATATCGGAATCGTTTATGAACCCGAAAAATCGTATGTCGCATTCAGTTCACCGGTGGTTGCCGTAAACGAACTCTCGGCTGACAACAATTTCTCGGTAAACGTTCAAATTGTCCGTTCCGATTTAAATGAAACAACAACCGCAAAAGTTGAACTGGAAATAAACAGCGATATTGAAGGTGTTTTTGCGCTCCAGTCAGGCACCGTTACTTTCAATGCGGGCGAAGGAAAAGCTTACGCTAAAATAATCCCGCTTGTGGCTCCGGCAGAAATCGACCCCACAAAGTCGTTCAAATTTAAACTAAAACTGACCGGCGATAATGTTTCAGAATTGTATAACACAACAACTTATACCGCTAATGTTAAACTCGATTATGCCAATTTAGGCGCCGGAAACTTTGTTTCCGAATTCTTTGAAGACGAATGGCCGGTTGAACTTTTAAAAGCTGACCTCGGAAACAATGTCAGCCTGTACAAAGCAAAAAATCTGTATGGCGAAGGGTATGATGTTGTACTTGTTGTTAACGGTTCGAACGTAACCGTTAGCGAACAACCTGCGTGGTATTACGACGATGAGTATGGCGAGGTTTATGTAAAAGGCGAAGGTACTATCAGCGGAAAGGAAATGACATTGGCTCTGACACATTTCATTCCTGATGTTTATGAATGGGATGCAGCTACCGAAGTTTTAACGCTTCCATAACGGATATTTATGATGTTGAAAAGCCGTTTCACCAAAAGTGGGACGGCTTTTTTTTAATGTTGTCTGACAAATCCCAACTATAAATCAATCCAAAATCCCTATTTTCAACATCCTAAATCAACCGTTTATGAAACCGTTTTTTACAGCAATTTTTACAATCCTGTTTTTCACGGCGGCTTTTGCACAGGAAAAACGCAACACCTTGTACATCACCAACCAGGCGCCATTGGTGGCACAACCTTACACGGCACTTCCGCTGGGCACCATCAAACCAAAAGGTTTTTTGCTGAAAATGCTCGAATTGCAGCGCGATGGTCTGACCGGCCACCTCGACAGTATTTACAGTGTGGTATGCGGCCCCAACAACGGCTGGCTGGGCGGAACCGGCGACTGCTGGGAACGTGGCCCCTATTGGATTGACGGACTGGTACCGCTGGCTTACATTCTCGACGATGCCAAACTAAAAGCCAAAGCACAGCACTGGATTGAATGGAGTTTGGCCAACCAGCGCGAAAACGGCTATTTTGGCCCTCTCCCGCTGAAAGAAGGTTTTGAAAAAATTCCGGGAACACAGCAAACCAATAGCGAGGACTGGTGGCCCAAAATGGTGATGCTGAAAGCCCTGCAACAGTATTACACCGCCACCGGCGACAAACGTGTTGTTGACCTGATGCTGAAATATTTCAGGTACCAGAAAGAAAAACTGCCGCAATTTCCATTAGGACACTGGACTTACTGGGGAAGCCAGCGTGGTGCCGACAACCTGGCCGTGGTTTATTGGTTGTATAACATTACACGGGAACCGTTTCTGCTCGAACTGGGCGAAATCATTCATCAGCAAACTTTCGACTGGACAGGAGTTTACAGCGGAAACATGATTCGCCGCGTGAATCCTTACCCTGAACTGCATTGCGTAAATGTGGCACAGGGACTGAAAGCGCCGGTGATTTACTGGCAGCAACATCCGGAAGAAAAATACACCAACGCGCTGAAAAACGGTTTGCTGGCCTTGCAGGAAACCCATGGTTTTATCAACGGAATGTATGGCGCCGACGAACATTTGCATGGCAACGACCCTACCCAGGGTTCTGAATTGTGCTCGGCCGTGGAAATGATGTTTTCGTTCGAAAGTGTTTTGCCCATCACCGGCGATGTGTATTATGCCGATTATCTGGAGAAAATTGCCTACAATGTGCTGCCCACGCAAAGTACCGACGATTACCTGCGCAAACAGTATTTTCAACAGCCCAACCAGGTTTTGATTACCGAAGCCGAACGCAATTTTATGAACGACCACAACGGTCATTTAGTTTACGGGACCACCACCGGCTATCCGTGTTGCCTCACCAACATGCACCAGGGATGGCCCAAATTTGTGCAAAACCTCTGGTATGCCACAGCCGGCAACGGATTGGCGGCACTGGTTTACGGACCTTCGGAAGTAACGGCCAAAGTGGGTAGTGGCGAAATTGTTACCATTACCGAAACCACCGGTTACCCGTTTAAAGAGCAAATCACCTTCAATATTAAAATAGCAAAAAACATAAAATTCCCGCTGCACCTGCGCATTCCGGAGTGGTGCAAAAACCCGTCGCTAAAAGTGAATGGAACAGTGGTTACAGTTGATACAGCAAAAAATATTGTCATTATCGAACGCGAATGGAAAAATGGCGACACGGCAGAACTGGAAC
>JAJUGS010000132.1 GCA_029265875.1 Prolixibacteraceae bacterium | reverse complement strand
ATATTGAGATATATTCGATGTGCGAACATCATTTATTGCCATTCTTCGGGAAAGCGCATGTTGCCTACATCCCAAACGGAACAATCACCGGACTGAGCAAAATAGCCCGTGTTGTGGATGTTTTTGCCCGCCGGCTACAGGTTCAGGAGAGGCTGACTACCCAGATCAAGGAATGCATCCAGGAAACACTTCAGCCGCTGGGAGTGGCCGTTGTGATTGAAGCACAACATCTTTGTATGCAAATGCGGGGTATTCAAAAACAACATTCAATAACCACAACTTCTGATTTTACCGGTGCCTTTCAAAAAACTGCCACACGCGACGAATTCATCAAACTTATCAGCACAAAATTCAGTTAATCGGGATTTCTTAAAAATTCAATACAGACCGGGCTGCCGGTTTTCAACTGTTTGCCGGTAAACCCAGGCATCCCGGTTTGTTGATTGATTCTGAAAACAGTGATATTCCCACTGCGTTGATTGGCCACAAGTAAATATTCTCCCCCAGGTGAAAGGCCAAAGTTGCGCGGCCAGTTGCCCTCCACTGGCACAAAACCAACTGTTTTCAACTCACCATTATCAGGATTTACTGCAAAAACTACAATCGAATTGTGTCCGCGATTGGAACCATACAAAAACCGGCCATCGTTTGAAAGATGAATATCAGCACAATAGCTTTTTCCAGCGAAATCATCCGGCAAGGTTTTATAATTCTGTTTCTTCACCCAAATTCCGTTCTCATTCGCAAGAAGTGTGACCGTGGAATTCAATTCATTAATCACATAAATAAATCTGCCTGACGGATGAAAATCGAAATGTCTGGGACCTGCTCCCGGGTCCATTTTTACAAATTTCGGGTCATTTTGCACCAACCGGCCATTTTCAAGCCTGAAAATATCCAACTGGTCGGTTCCGAGATCGGCGCTGAAAACCTCGTTGGTAAAAGGGGAGAATTTCACCGAATGGGCATGTGGACCAGCCTGCCTGGATAAATCGGGCCCCGATCCCTGGTTAACAATTACTGAACTGGCTGGCTGTAATTTGCCATCGCCTGAGACCGGGAAAAGCGCCACTGTCCCGCTTCCATAATTGGCAGCCGCCACCCATTTGCTATCTTTTGAAACATCAACATGACAAGGTTCGTCGCCATGAGAAGCCTGTTTATTCACAAATTTCAGCGATCCGTTTTCTCCGATTTTGTAAACCGAAACCCAACCTCCGGCGGGCTCTGCTTTTTCGGGCGGTGTTGTTCCGGCCAACAAAAACCTTTTATCGGCTGATATTTTCAAAAACGCCGGATTATCGATCCCTTTGAAAGTTTCAAGAACCTGAATTTCCCCGGTTTCAGTATTCAAACCGCAACGAAGTATTCCTTCGCCACCTTCGGAAGTGAATGTTCCGACATAAAAAAACACCTGTTTATTCGACTGAGCAAACGAAAAAAAACTCAGGTATGACAGGGTGAACAGCAACAGTGATATTTTCATTGTACAGGAATTTTAATGCTTATCAATACAAATTAACGCTTTGTTTGTTATAATCTCATGAAGAAAATTTACTTAAATTTTAAAACCATGAATATGAAAAACTTTTTTTACACACTATTATCGCTTGTGCTGTTAATTCCGGCCGGATTGTCGGCACAGAAACTTGAAAAAATCTGGGAGATTTCGGATGGATTGAAAACGCCCGAATCGGTGATTTACAACCAAGACAACAACCTGATTTATGTTGCGAACATCAACGGGCAACCCGCCGAAAAAGATGGAAATGGTTTCATCTCGGTTTTAACAGCCGATGGAAAAATGAAAAAAGCAGAGTGGGTGACCGGGTTGAATGCACCTAAAGGAATGGCCATCTTTAAAAATAAACTCTATGTTTCGGATATTGATGAACTGGTGGAAATTGACATTGAAAAAGCCGCCATTATCGCCCGTTACAATGCTCCAGGCTCCATTTTTCTGAATGATATGACTGTGACTGACAACGGAACTGTTTTTGTTTCGGACAACAGGGCCGTTAAAATTTACATTTTGAATGACAACAAATTATCGGTTTGGAAAGAAGGCGAACCCTTTAAAAATCCGAACGGTTTGTTAGCCGAAGGTGAAAAACTTTTTGTTGGCGATATGAATATTTACGAGGTTGACCTGAAAAGCAAAGCCACAAAACTGCTGATTGAAGACGCCGGCGGCGTTGACGGGCTCGAAAAAAACGCAAAAGGAGAGTTTGTGTTTTCCAACTGGCCGGGCAGGATTTTTATTCAACGTGGCGGAAAAACAATAAAACTGCATGATTCGGTTGAACAGGAAATCAATACTGCCGACATTGATTTTGCCATCAAACTGAACCTTATTCTGGTGCCGACATTTTTTAACAATAAAATTGTGGCTTACCGGATTGTTGGCTAATTTCGGCGTAACTGAACTTTAAACCGAAAAATAATGGAAACACCTAAAATTGCAGCACGTGTTCCGGCAGCGGTAACACTCGAACCGGGTACTTATTTCTGGTGTGCCTGCGGAAGAAGCAGCAACCAGCCTTTCTGCGATGGTTCGCACAAAGGAACCGGGTTGACGCCCGTTTCATTTACAATCGACACGAAAAAGAGTGTTTTTTTGTGCCAGTGCAAGCAAACAAAAAACAAACCTTTTTGCGACGGAAGTCATAAAAGTCTGTAACAAAAAGCGGGGTGAAAGTTCAGATTTTCACCCCGCTTTTTGTTATTCACTTCTTCTGAAATAATCTTTCCCCGCGTTGCAGATCGGGCATTTGTAATCTTCGGGCAAATCCTCGAATGGCGTTCCAGGAGGAATTCCCATAGTTGGGTCGCCCTCTTCAGGGTTGTAGCTGAAACCGCAAATCAAACAGATATAAACACCGTTTTCGTCCCGGATTATCTCATGTTCATCTTCAACCCGAACAGCAGGTTTCGCAATTTTCTCCGGTTCCTTTTCCTGTTCCAGTTTTTCCCTTTCAACATAAGTCGGGGCATTTTTGGGTGAAAGCATCCGGTATTTTTCGCGGTAATAATCATAGGTCAGCGGTTCTTCGGCTGAAACAACATCACTTTCAACCACTTCGCCAGTAATTAAAATATGTGTTCCCACATCGAATGTATTTACAACCTTACAATCGAACCAGGCAACCGTTGAATCAACAATAATGGGCGCCCCCGTAACAGCAGAAGTTGTATCAATATTTTCAAATTTATCCATTTCGGCCCCCGTGGTAAAACCAAAAATACCAATCAATGAAGTATTTACATCTTTCTCTAATACTGATACTGCAAATTTTCCGCTGTCGATGATCTTTTTCGTGGTGAAATTATCTTTATGACTGCTGATTACCAGTTGCGGCGGTTCGGAAGTGACCTGGAAAACTGTGTTTCCGATGTACCCGAATTTTTTGCCTTCAATTTCGGTGGTTACAATATATAAACCATACGAAAGTTTGTGAAATGCTTTATACTTCATTTTATTAATATTCAATTTTATAATCAATTATACCCTATTAATTCCGGCAATAAACCCAATTGCCTCCTGTACTTTTTAAAAACCAATTTATCACCCTAAAATTCAAAAGCGCGGATTGAAATAAATCATTCTGTTATTCAAAATAACGTTCTGTGTAAAATTAGTGTTTTCAACTCAGCAATATTTCAAATGCTTTCAGAAGTACTAATCATAAATAAACAAATAAATAAGAATTGTGTTTTTGACATAAAAACATCATCCAAAGCCAAAAAAAGATTTGGAAATAGTAGGAGATTAGTTCTAAATTAGTAGCATAAAACAAAAGAGACCAAAAATGGCCCAATCCAGAGTTAATACACAGTACAAAATTTTTGTTGTTGAAGATAATGTTTTATATGCCCAGATTCTGAAAAAACAACTTGTAGAAGATGGCTACCAGGTAAAACTTTTTCACAATGGCCGCGATTTTATGGCGAGCCTTGATGAAAAACCAGATGTTGTGACATTGGATTATACACTGCCCGATATGACCGGATACGATGTGCTGAAGAAGATCCAACGCCGGATGCCTGGCACCAATGTTATTATCATTTCGGCACAGGAAAACATCAACACGGCCATCGACCTTATGAAAAACGGTGCTTACGATTACATTATGAAAGCGCCCGATACCCGGGAAAAGCTCAGCAATATCATTAAAAACATCCGCGAGGCCGATCAACTGCGCACTGAAAACCTCATCTTAAAAGATGCGGTGAAGGAAAAATACAATTTCAGAAACCTGATAAAAGGAAACAGCCGCGAAATTGAACACATTTTTGAGTTGATGGACAAAGCCGTTCAAACACAGATTTCGGTTTCCATTTCGGGAGCCACCGGAACCGGAAAGGAACTGGTTGCAAAAGGAATTCATTACAACTCGAAAAGAAGCAACAAACCATTTGTGGCTGTAAATGTTTCTGCCATTCCTGAAGGGCTGCTCGAAAGTGAGCTTTTCGGTCATGAAAAAGGGGCATTCACCGGGGCGGATGCGCGTAAAATCGGAAAGTTTGAACAGGCCAATGGCGGCACTTTATTTCTGGATGAAATTGCCGATCTTGAATTAGGGTTGCAGGCAAAACTTTTGCGTGTAATCCAGGAACGCGAACTTGTGCGACTTGGAGGAAACGAAACGGTTCCGCTGGATGTACGGATTATTACGGCCACCCATAAAAACCTCGCCAATATGGTTGCCGAGGGAAAATTTAGAAAAGACCTCTATTACAGGTTGCTGGGTTTGCCCATTGAATTACCCCCCTTGCGCGACCGGGGAAACGATATTATTTTGCTTGCCAAATATTTTGTGGATGAGTTTTGCCGCGAAAATGATATGGAACCCAAAGAAATTTCGGAAGAAGCACGAAAACTGTTGCTTTCCTATCATTTTCCGGGAAATATCAGGGAATTGAAAGCCGTGATGGAACTTGCCTGCGTAATGTCAAATAAGAATATCATAAAAGCCAATCACCTGAATATGAATATCGACAATAGTGTTCAGAACCTGCTGGCATCGGAAAAGACACTGGATGAATACAACCATGAAATCATCAGTCATTTTCTGAACAAGTACAACCACAATGTCAGGCTGGTTTCAGCAAAACTTGGGGTTGGAAAATCGACTATTTACAGGATGTTACAAAAGAAAGACCTTGAATAAATCAATAAAGGATAATTAAACACAAAGACTCAAAGACACTAAACAATCTCATTGTTTTGGTTGTGACTTCGTGTCTTCGTGTTTACAACCTTTTCAGTATATTAAACTTGGTAAGATCCGATACTCTCGGCAGGAATGTCTTTATCCACTTTTTTAATCAGTCCCTGCAAAACTTTTCCGGGGCCGATTTCGGTAAACGATGTTGCTCCGGCAGCAATCATGTTTTGCACGGTTTGTGTCCATTTTACAGGGGCAGTCAATTGGGCAATCAGGTTTTTCTTTATTACTTCCGGGTCAGCAGTTGGCTGGGCATTTACATTCTGAAAAACCGGGCAAACCGGGTTGTTGAATTTGGTTGCTTCAATGGCGGCAGCCAGTTCTTCGCGTGCAGGTTCCATTAACGGGGAGTGAAATGCACCACCAACCACGAGTTTCAGCGCACGTTTTGCACCACGGGCTGTGAGCAATTCGCAGGCTTTGTCGATTCCGGCAAAAGAGCCCGAAATAACAAGCTGGCCGGGACAATTGTAGTTCGCAGGAACAACTACTTCGGCAACTTCGGCACAAACTTCTTCCACCACTTTATCATCAACGCCAACAATGGCGGCCATGGTGGATGGTTCCAGTTCGCAGGCTTTCTGCATGGCCTGTGCACGTTTCGAAACCAGGGTCAGACCGTCTTCAAACGTCAATGCGCCATTGGCAACCAATGCCGAAAATTCACCCAAAGAGTGACCCGCCACCATTTCAGGATTAAAATCCTTCACTGTTTTGGCCAGAATTACAGAATGCAGAAAAATTGCGGGTTGGGTTACTTTGGTTTCCTTCAGGTCGTCAACCGTACCTTCAAACATGATTTTGGTAATATCGAAACCGAGTATCTGGTTTGCCTTATCGAACATCTCGCGGGCAACCGCCGAATTGTCGTACAGGTCTTTTCCCATTCCCGGATACTGTGCTCCCTGTCCGGGGAATACATAAGCCTTCATAATTTTCAGTTTAAAATTCAGGGGGCAAATATAAATTTTTTACTCCACAGTCACACTTTTCGCGAGGTTCCTTGGCTGGTCAACATTACAGCCTTTCATCAGGGCAATATGATAGGCCAGCAACTGCAGTGGGATAACCGTAAGCAGCGGAGCCACAGCCGGGTGCGATGCCGGAATTTCAATAAAATCATTCACCATCTCTTTCAGCGTTTTGTCGCCTTCGGTAACAATGGCAATTACATTTCCCTTGCGTGCCTTCACTTCCTGAATATTGCTGACGATTTTTTCGTAATAATCGTCCTGCGGGGCCACCACAATTACCGGCAAATTGTCATCCACCAGCGCAATCGGGCCATGTTTCATTTCGCCGGCAGCGTAACCTTCGGCGTGGATGTAAGAAATTTCCTTCAGTTTGAGGGCGCCTTCGAGTGCCACCGGGAAAAGATATCCGCGCCCTAAGTAAAGTGAATTGATGGCATCTTTGTATTTCTCAGCAATGGCCTTTATTTTATCGTTGCTTTGCAGAAGGATTTGTCTTCCTTTTTCAGGAATTGCGGCCAGTTCGCGCACCAGAACACTGTACTCTTCCTGCGTGATGGTTTTTCGTGCACGCGCCAGTTTCAGTGCAAACATGGTTAAAACTGTAACCTGTGCCGTAAAAGCTTTTGTGGATGCCACCCCGATTTCGATGCCAGCATGGGTAAAAACACCCGCTTCGGTTTCTCGGGCAAGTGTTGAACCTACCACATTGCAAATGCCCAGCACTGTTGCCCCTTTTTCCTTTGCCAGGTGCAGTGCGGCCAGCGTATCAGCGGTTTCACCGCTCTGACTGATCAGAATCACCACATCGTTTTTACCAATTACCGGTTTGCGATACCTGAATTCTGATGCATAATCCACTTCCACCGGAATCTGTGCATACTCTTCCAGCAAATATTCGCCAATGAGTGCAGCGTGCCACGAGGTTCCGCAACCGATAATGATGATCCTGTCGGCATTCTGAATTTTGGGAAATACATTCAGCAAACCACCCAGCACAATTTCTGAATAGTCGGGGCGAAGTCTTCCCCTGAATGTTTCCTCGATGGTTTTGGGTTGCTCAAAAATCTCTTTCAGCATAAAATGGTCAAATCCACCTTTGTCGAGTTCCCCAATTTCGAGATTCAAATGACTGATTTTTAATGTCACCGGGGTGTTTTGCACATTTTTCAGGGTAAAACTGTCTTTTGTAATGACCGCGATATCCTCATCATTCAGATAAACCACCTGGTTGGTGAATTCGACAATGGGGGAAGCGTCGCTGGCAATAAAATACTCGCCATTTCCCAATCCCACCACCAGCGGGCTGCCTTTCCGGGCTACAATTATTTTATCGGGCTCGGCTTGGCAGAGAACCGCAATCCCGTAAGCACCAACAACCTTTGAAAGTGCCAGTTGCACAGCCATTTCAGCATTAATCGCCTCATCCTGGCTGTAAAAATACTCTACAAGATTTGATAAGACCTCTGTGTCAGTTTCACTTTTAAAAGTATAGCCTTGTTCTTTTAAATCGTCTTTCAGTTTGGCGTAATTCTCGATGATTCCGTTATGTACAATGGTAAAAAGCCCGTTCATCGATGTGTGCGGATGCGCATTTTTATCGCTGGGTTCGCCGTGTGTGGCCCAACGTGTATGACCAATGCCAATCACGCCGTCGTGTTTTTGCGACAAAACAAATTCTTCGAGTTCGGCTACTTTCCCTTTTTTACGGTAAACCACCAGGCTTCCGTTCTGCAATGCAAGTCCTGCCGAATCATAACCACGATATTCGAGCAGTTTTAACCCCTTAATCAAAATCGGAAATGCTTCTTTTTTACCAATATATCCAACTATTCCACACATAAAGTTTCGCGTTTAATGTTTAATGTTCCGGGCAATTAAATTCCAAATCACAAATTTCAAAATCTAATTTCCGATATCCAGCATCCAGCATCCAGTATCCAGCATCGAGCATCCAGTATCTGTATCTCAATTTCTTCCGGCTGTATTCTCAGCGATGAGTTCTTTTACCGCTTCCATCATCGCAATCATCTCATTGCCCAGCATTTCTTTTTTGTGCATGTGCTGACGGATGGCAACCACGGTGGGATTATTATCAAATTCTCCTCTAACCTGCGCAAAATCTTCTTCGCGGGCACCGTTTGTCCCATCAACCCCAAAACCTGTCATTTTACTCATCGAGAATTCTTTTCTGGCATCTTCATACAGGTATTTATCAAGTTCGAGAACGCTGTGTTTCCATTTCTCCACAATGTTAATCACGTCGTTGGCAGTAAACCGGGAAACTTCCTTTCCGTAAAATTCTGAAAGGATATCGGCTGCCCATGTCCACTCGTAGTTATAATAGTTTTTATGGAGTGCCGCCAGTGCAGAATTCACTTCTTCAAGCGATGAAATCTCTTCATTTTCAATACTTGTCAGAATTTTATCGAGTGCTTCCCAGGGGCAAATCAAACCTGAAATATCTACCCAATACCCTTTGCCAACCGCAGTTTCGGGTTGCAAAGCTTTGCGGATGTCTTCATCCGACTTAAATTTTCCGTTTTGCAACCTTGTTATCAGTGAGTTTCCCAAAAACTTCCAGATTGCCATGGTATATAAATCAATGCCCCGTGCCAGTGCATGATTTTCAATTTTCATTTTATCATAGCTGTAACTATTGGCCAGATCGCCCGATGTTTCGCGGATTGCCAGCAGTTTTTTCCTCCCTTTAATCATTTTGTGAATGGTGTAAGGACTCAACAGGTTGAAATTGATAAAATCGAGCAGCTGCGAATCGGTTCGGGTATCGCGGCCCGGCCATTTTTGGGTATCGCGGATGGTGCCGATGCTTTTGAGGTTAACACCCGGGACAAGAATACTTTCGTCGTTGCTTTCAATTAAGTAAGAAAAAGGAAAGTCGGTGGTATCGCAGTGTTTATAGTGACGGCCCATAACAAGTGTAAAAGCCCCGATCCGCGATGGCCAGAGCAAATAAGAATCGCTGGTGGTTTTACTGCCACGTTCCATAATTCCCTGGTGAATAGGGCCCAGTTTGTACATATGGTTACTTTGGTTCGACCCGCTTCCCGCATTCAGAAAAGAAAACATCCCGGCAATGAGCAAAGTGGATTTATGATGTGTAACCGTGTAAGGACCAGCAAAAATGGCACACGCTTCGCCGTGAAATCCCTGGCAATTGGCAAAAAACAACGAGTTAAATGCGGAGTAATGTTTATCCAGAAAACATCCCTGCCCGATAAAACAATTGGAAACCAGCGTGGCATCGGTAACTTTTGACCCGGAACTGACAATGAAATTTTCCATAATCACCCCTTCGCCGATAATTACAGGTGCCTCAAAATTGCTGTTGATGCTGCCGTTTTTCAGTTTTTTGGCACCATCGATAAAGGTAGCTGGCCCTGTTTTTATATTTAGCAAAGTTGTGGTATTCAGAATTTTTGATCCGGCACCAATCACTCCCTGGCTGCTTTTCACCGATTCAGCATAAGCGTAAACCATATTTTTCAGTGCTGTAACCAGTTTGGGGCGATGCCGGTAAAGCGACATGATGTAGGCAACATGAGCCGACAGAAAATCATAAACCGGAATATCGCGTCCGCCTCCTTCGTTGATCGCCTCCACTTTTATACCGTTGCCAAATGAGCTCTCGCCATCCACTGCCAGCGTGGTAATGTTGTGAATCACCACGTTATCGCCAATTTTGTAATTCGCAATATAACTTCTGACATTGTGGATCAGGGCATCTTTTCCCACCTCGCAATTGTGCAGCCAGGCGTTGTAAATTCCGGTTTTAAAGGTGATTCCACCTACCAGATTAACCGAGCCATTGAAACTGTTTAACCTGATGTTACCAGTGAACTTGCAGTTTTCAACGCGGTCGGGGATAAAATCATTCGACACCTGAACAAGATTCCAGTCGGTAGAGGAACAACCCTGGTGGATTAACTGGCCGATCTCTTCATCCTGAAGACTTCTGTATGCAGCCTGGCTGTTTTGATTTACCATACTTTAGTTTTTGTATAACAGAATATCCAAAAGTATGAAGTATAATTTTATAATGCCAAAATTAAAACATAACAAAAATGAACTTAAATATTTAATATACCTAACATATTATATTTATAAACCTATATTTCAATATATTAAATTTATTACCTTACGTAACAAAATAAAATCGAAGTATTCAATAAACCTAATTTCAAAGCTGAAACAGATAATTTGAAAGCCGGGTTCGGGCTGCCAGTTTCAGTTTTTTCCGTAACCGGATTCTGGCTATTTCGACACTTTTGGGGTTCATATTCAAAAGGCCGGCTATCTCTTTACTTGTCAGGCCAAGCCGCATGTATCCGCACAGTCTTTTGTCTTTCAAACTGATAGTTGGATGCCGGGTACCAAGACGCAGAAAAAAACCAGGGTGCAGCTTTTCAATTTCGTTTTCAACCACCGGCCAATCTACGTTTCCATCCTGACTTTCAATCGATTCAACAATTTGGCTGATGATTTTTGCATTTTTGCCCGATTCGGTCTTTCCAATTACCGGAAGCTGGTTTTTTATTCTTGCAAGCAATTCGTTTTTACGTGAAAGCTGCAGCAGAAACGAAACCAACTCGCGGTCTTTAATGTTGAGTTCGGTTTGCAGGCGTTGCCGGGTTTTATCTTCCAGGTCACGCACGGTTTCCATTTCAAGGATTTGCCCCATTGCCTTCTTCAGCTTTGTAACATCATCAATCGATGCCCTGATCCCCAGGTATTTCCCGCGTTTGTCGTAAACTCCGCGAACATTCATGATACACCAGCGGAGTTGCTTTGTTTTTGTGAGGATCCTGAATTCGAGCGACTGGTTCACCAGCGTCTGGTTCAGCGATTGTTCCAGAAAATCGAAAAATTTTACACGATCGGACTGGTAAACAAGCAATTCTGCAATATTTCCGGAAGAAATAATTTGATTGGCAGTAAAACCTGTTAAATCGAATGCCGAAGGCGAACAATATTTTATGGATTTATCAGAATCGAACCAAAGTTCCCATCCAAAAGTAAAATCGGCCACAAACTGGTAGAAACTGAGTTTTTCGGTTACCGATTCCAATAACGCTTTTGATTCGGATAATTCAAATTTCAATTCCGAAACCTGTTTTTCAAGTTCCTTAATCCTGGCAATGTATTTTTCAGCGTTTTCCAAGTTATTTCTTAAAAATGAAATATACAGCCAAAACCAGGAATACGAAACCAATCAAATGATTCAGCCTGAAAGTTTCGTTTTTAAACAATACAACCGAAAAAACAGTAAAAATCAGCAAAGTAATTACTTCCTGAATTACTTTCAGTTCCACTAAGGTAAACGGGCCGCCGTTTCCCTTGTAACCAATCCGGTTGGCAGGAACCTGAAAAAAATATTCGAACAAAGCAATCCCCCAACTGATTAACACTACCCCAAACAATGGCAGGGTTTCAAACCACTTCATCTCTTTAAATTTCAGGTGGCCATACCACGCAAAGGTCATAAATGTATTCGACAATGCAAGCAGAGCTATTGTATAAACCGATTTCATCTCCATTAAAATTTGCTGCAATATTAATTCAAAAAAAACACGAAATTATCAGGTGATGATAAAATGAAAGTATTGTTAAGCAAAAAGAAATGAGCTGTTTATAGACAGAAAACATTAGATGGTTTGAAAAAGAAACTCAACTGCCAAACCGATAACCAATACCCGAAACTGTGTTCAGAAACCTGGGTTTGGCCGGATCATCTTCAATTTTTTTGCGCAGTTGGGCAATAAACACCCTTAAATACTGGGTCTGTTCAGTGTATCCGTAGCCCCAGACTTCCTTTAATACATACTGATGGGTTGCCGGCGACAAAAACCGGAAATTTTCAGAATTTTCAGGATTTAACCGGGATT
>JAJUGS010000216.1 GCA_029265875.1 Prolixibacteraceae bacterium | reverse complement strand
TGGCCGCATTGGTTGCAGCGCGGTGCCTTTCCGGACAGAAAAAGGCTGGCTCGAAATTTACCACGGCGCATCAAAAGAAAACCGCTATTGCCTGGGCGCTGTTCTGCTCGATTTGAACGACCCGTCGAAAGTGCTGGCACGTAGCGAAAACCCCATAATTTTTCCTGAAGCCGATTACGAAATCAATGGTTTCTTCGGAAACGTAATCTTCAATTGCGGGGTGCTGAACGAAGACGGCATCGTAAAAATTTATTACGGCGCCGCCGACACCTTTATTGGCTATGCCGAAATTGTACTTCAGGAGATATTGGACGATTTAATCTGAAAATTGGTGCAACCATGAACAACATTATCAGGGCATATTACTTTCTTTTCCACGTGGGTGTGGGTTGTGTGATGTCGTTTTTGCCCACCTACCTCAAAACCGAAGGGTTCAGCGGAACAGAAATCAGCTCCATCATTTCGCTGGGCGCTTTATGCGGTTTACTGGGTTTTCCCATCATTTGGGGCAGTATTTCCGACTGGCTTCAAAAGCCACAGCTCATCCTGAAAATTCTTGCCTTTGGTATTTTCGCCGGAAGCATTCCGCTATTGTTTTTAAAATCGTACTGGCCCATTTTCGGAACCTACCTCATTTATTCGATTTGCTCCATTGGCGTGATGGGAATCCTCGACTCGGTGGCCAGTTTGCGCGCCAAAGAACAGGGAATCGACTTCGGAAAACTGAGGCTTTTTGCGCCTGCGGGCTGGCTTTTCGGCTCGGTGGCGCTGGGTTATTTCATCGATTTAACCGGCCGCACCTGGAACGACCCATCAGTAATTGTGGCCATCGTAATCAGTTTCGGCGCCATGTTCCTCATTTCGCTGGGCATGGGAAAATCGAAAACCGAACACAGCGACAAACCAACGCTTGCCGAAATTAAAGCGCTGTTTCAGAATAAGTTTCTGGTACTGTTTTTTGTGATGGCTACCATCAATATTGTGGGAATTTGTGCTTACTGGGTGTATTACGGCCCGCTCATCGAATCAAAAGGGTTGACTCCCAAAATTGTAGGTTTAAGCATTGGCGTAGGGACGCTTTCCGAAGTTATCCTCATTTTCTTTTTCGAGAAATTCAAAAAATGGCTTGGGCTCGAATTGCTGATTATCCTGTCGATTTTAATTAGCATGGGGCGCTGGCAGGTGATTGCGAACACCTCGAACCCCTGGATTTTGGTGGGTATTCAGGTTTTTCATTCCGAAATTGGTTTGTTTACCATGGCCTGCATCACTTTTGTTACCGATAATGTTTCGCGGAAACTGGTCACCACCGGGCAAACCATTTTTTACACGCTCACTTACGGCGTTGGACAATATTTCGGAATAATGCTGATGGGCTATTTGTTCGATTACTACAAAGACCCCTCGAAGTTGTTCGCTGTTTCGAGTATTATACACATTATTCCGCTGATAATGATTTGCTACATCTGGGTAATCAGAAAGAAAAACCGGGTTGCGCTTCAATAGAAAACCATTGAATTTGAAAAGAAATGTCAACTATAAAAAATTGTGAAGTTATTGCCACAGCGTGGCAAAATATGAATAACCCCGTACGAAGTGCGGGGTCAGTCAACGCCGGGCAACCGAACCCTGAAAGGGTTCAATCCATTATTATTGAACCCTTTCAGGGTTCGGAGCCAGATGTTCCGTTTTCCTCCGGTTACACAGGAGGTTATTCACATTCAAGCCCTTTGGGCTTCTAAAAAACAGTATTGATTTTTATGCAAAAAACTTAAATCTGAATTATCGATGACTAAACTAAACAAACTTCTCCCCACCCTTTTGCTGACCATCCTCGCAAGCGGTTCATTTTCTGCGGAATATTATTTGCGAGTTGATGGAAACGATGCGAATTCAGGAAAAGAAAATACAAAAGCCGCGGCCTGGCAGTCGTTTCAGTTTGCCCTATCTCGGCTTCAGCCCGGCGACACGCTCACGGTGAACGACGGCACCTATTTTTCAGAAGGTTTTTACATCGAAAACCTGCATGGAACCGAAAATTCGCCCATTGTAATCAGGTCGTTAAATTCTTTGAAATCAATACTTAACCGCACCGAAAATGCAAATCCCGACCGCAGCGTGGTGGAGTTTTCACAGTCGTCGTACATTGTTTTCGATGGCTTTGAGGTGACAGACAACCTCTCGGGCATGGAATCGGGCGTTGATGTGCGGAACAGCTCGCATCACATTACGGTAAAAAACTGCTACATACACGACTGTGCCTGCGGAGGTATTGTTTCGCGTTTGAGCGATTACCTGATTTTCGACAGCAACATCGTGCGCGATAATGCCAAACGAAACAAATGGAATTGCAGCGGTTTAAGCATCTGGCACCCGGTTGAACTCGACCAGCAACCCGGTTTTCATATCGAGGTAAAAAACAATGTGGCTTTCGAAAACGAGTGCGATATTGCATTTACACCGCTTGGTTTTAAAAACCCGACCGATGGAAACGGGATAATTATTGATGACTTCAGGAATACTCAAGGCGGCGGTCAGGAAGGCGGCTACAAAGCTGCCGTATTGGTGGAAAACAATTTGAGCTTCAACAATGGCGGGCGCGGAATCGCGGTTTTTGAGTCGGACAATGTGACGGTGAAGAACAACACTACCTACCACAACCTTCGAATTATTACCAAGTATATAGATTATTCCGGCGAAATTTCCATCGACAACTCCAAAGGATCTGTGGTGGAGAATAACATCATGGTCAAAAATCCGGATGTGCGCTCGAAAGGACTGCGCTGCTACGACAACGATGGACTGAACACCCGCGTAACCGGTAATTTTATAGTTGGCGCTACTGATTTTTGCGGACAAACGCTCACTGTTTCAGACAATACGGTGCTGGATGTTTCGGAACAAAAAGCCCCCGGATTTATGAAACCAACCGTAAACGTAAAGTTCAAAACCATTGCGGATTTCAGGAAATATTTTGGTTTGAAGAAGGGTGCGAAAGCAAGTGGGAAAGGTGTAATGTGGTGATTTTTATTGGAAAAGGTTTTATGAAAAGAGCAGTGTCTATTGGAAATTGCATTGTGTCCTGCCTTTCAGGCAGGTTTATCATCAGATTCAACTACCTTGGGTCGCTGACCCAGGGTTATGAAAATACAACACCTTGGTGTTTGCAGGAATGCTCTATGTTTTTTTCTGACTTGAAAAGTCAGCACTTTCATAACCGCATGGTCAACGACCTGCGGAAATAAGAACAAGAACGAACAACTGCCTGAAAGGCAGGACTTAAATTTGAAATGAATTTTATGACAACAGTTGATTATTCCGGCAGCCATATTCTGTCCTGCCTTTCAGGCAGGTGCAGCATCAGATTCAACTTCCTTGGGTCGCTGACCCAAGGTTATGAAAATGCAACACCTTTGGTGTTCAAAGGTCACCATCAACTAAAATCCTAAAGATGAACCAAATTATCAGGGCATATTATTTTCTTTTCAGCCTCGGGGTGGGTTGTATCTGCGGCTTTTTGCCGGCCTACCTGCAAACCATCGGGTTTTCGGGAAAGGAAATTGCCACCATTACTTCGCTGGGCGCGCTTTTTGGCGTATTGGGCGTGCCGCTGTTTTGGGGCTGGCTGGCCGACCGCTGGCAGAATCCGCAATTGGTATTAAAAATTCTGGCATTCGGAACTTTTGCCGGAAGTGTCCCGCTGCTCTTTTTCCACGATTTCTGGTGGATACTTGCATCGTTCAGCATTTACGCCGCAAGTTCGATTGGCGCAATGAGCATTTTGGATTCGGTGGCCAGTTTGCGCGCCAAAGAGCGTGGGTTAGACTTTGGCAAACTACGCCTTTTTGCACCTTCGGGCTGGTTTATCGGTTCGGTTTGCCTGGGCTTTTTCATCGATTTTACAGGTCGCGGATGGGACGATATTGCCGTAATCTGGGCTTTTGTTCTGAGTTTCGCGGTGATGTTCCTGATATCGCTCGGCTTAAAAACGAATGGGGCAAATACGCAGGAACGACCAAAAATTGCCGATGTAATCCAACTGTTCAAAGACCGTAAGATGCTGATTTTTTATCTGATGGGGATGATTTATTTATTTGGCATCACGCCTTATCTCATCTTTTACGGCCCGCTTGTAAAAAGCTTAGGCTACTCAACTTCGGTGGTGGGAATCAGTCTGGGTGTGGGGACACTTTCCGAAGTTATCCTCATTTTCTTCTTCGATAAGTTCAAAAAATGGCTGGGGCTCGATTTAATTATTCTCATTTCCATTGTTGTCACCATTGTACGGTGGATAGTTATTGCAAACACCACCAGCCAGTATGTGCTTATCGGCATTCAGGTTTTACATTCCGAAATCGGGTTGTTCACCATGGCCTGCATCAGTTTGCTCACCCAACTGGTACCAAAAAAAATGCTCACCACGGCGCAAACCACGTTTTATGTGGTTACTTACGGCATTGGCCAGTATTTCGGAATCATGCTCATGGGCTACCTGTTCGATTATTTTGACAAGCCATCGAACCTGTTCCTGGTGGCAGCCGCCATCAATACCATCCCACTTGGGCTGGCCATTATCTATCTTAAACTTTCACGAAAAGAAAAGCAACTTTTAGCAACATGAAAAAGTTGAGATACAAACGGCTTTATATCGAAAGGATTTATTCTATCCTGCCTTTCAGGCAGTTGTTTGGTGTAGTTCAATTTCCTTAGGTCGTTGACCTAAGGTTATGAAATTAAAACACCTTCGGTGTTAGCAGTTATGAATAGGACAATGTCGAACCGAAAATGATGAATATACAGCGAGTGTTTCGCCTTGAAAAGGCAACACCTTCATAACCGCATGGTCAGCGACCTGCGGCAGAAACAACAAGAGTGAACCTCTGCCTGAAAGGCAGGACGGTAAAAAAAAAAGAACTAAAACGTATTGAATTAGGAATAAGAAATAAAACTATCAACATGAGTAAAGAACGTGCAATACAAGCCATCAACGGAAAATTTTCGGACCGTATGCCCATCTGGGATTATCCCGACAGCCCCGCGCTTGGCGAAAAAATCCTGAAACGCAATGTTTGGGACGAACCGTACCAGGCCTGTATCGATATGTACAAATATTACGATATCGACATTGTGAACAACATTTCGGGGAGCCAGTTCGAATGGAATTTTCCGCTGGTACGTGTAAATGGCGAGGCCGAAATTATTGACACACCCGAGTGCGAACCGTATAAAAAAGTGTTCAAACCCGTTGCAAACAAACCTTACCGTTCTCTTTACGATGTAACCGGGATGAAATCGAGGGCCGGATTCTGGGGCTACGGGCCTACCCTGGCCATCAACAAATATGCAGTCAATTCGCCCGAAGAAGTTTTGAAATTCAACCCGCTTGAACACGATACATTCACACTTTCGGAGCGTATCGATTTTTTCAGGAATCACTATAAAGAACGTCAGGATTCGGTGGGCGATTCGGCTTTGTACATGGGCTGGTACTACTGCACTTTGTTTATGTGGTTTGTCGAATTGTTTGGCTACGAGAACTTTATGGTTGCCTCGCTGATGGACCCCGACCGCTTTAATCAAATCACGCTTCAGTTTCTGGAACTCACCAAACGCGACATTACAGCCTTATGCCATGTTGACGATATGCCGCTGATTGGCTGTCATGATGATATTTGCGATGCCCGCGGCCCCATGTTCGAGCCCGATTGGTTCCGCGAAAACATTTTCCCGCACTATGGCGAAATTTTCAAAATCATTCATGATGCCGGGAAGAAAGTATTTTTCTGCACCGATGGCCACATGATGCCCTTACTGAACGACATCCGCAAATTCGATATTGACGGACTGGCTATCGACCACAACAACGACCTGAAAACCATATTGGAAGCGTTCTCTGGAAAAATTGTTTTTGGCGGTTTTCTCGACCCATCGATTGTGGCGATTGGAAGTTTTTCGGAAATTGATGCGGCAGTCCAGGCGAATATTAATCTGGCAAAACACGAACCGGGGTATTTCTTCTCATCCGGGTCAGTAAATGGACATGTTGCCAATGATAAAGCCGAATTTTACTACGAATGTTTTCATAAATACGCGAAGCGATAATAAAATGTAAATTTTACTTCAATGAAACTTTTTGTGTTATTTGCTTCAATAATTCTCCTGTGCTTTTTCGATGTAAAAGCCCAGAATAATTTCGCCCGGACAGAATTTTCATTGTCGGATAATAACTGGAAAGTGTGGCCCGATAGTTCGGCTGTTTGGCAAAACGACTCGTTGTATCTGCCGCGTACGCTGAATCTTTTGAGCATACCAAATAACCCGCCAACGGGAGGCTGGCAAAATTTAGCACAACAAAAAGCAACCGAAACAAAAATTCCGGCTTCTCTTGAAGAAATCTTCGGCAATGGCGACCCAAGCTGGCGCTACCACGGGGTAAGCTGGTTTTACCGCGACATTGACATTCCTTCTGACTGGAACGGAAAAACGGTGATGCTGCATATCGAAAAATTCAGGCAGCGCATTGAAATTTACATCAATGGGAAATTGGCAGGTTACGATATCGTGGCCGAAACACCAATTGATGTCGATGTTTCAAAATATTTGAAAGCAGGTCAGAAAAACCAAATCGCCTTCAGGCTGACCAACCCCGGCGGGCAACGGGGCTGGGATGATTCCCCTACAACAGACTGGGGCAACCGGTATAAACTCATTCCCGGCCACGACTTTACAGGCCTTGGAAATGTTAGCCTCACCGCAACGGCAAACACCTATATTTCAGATATTTTTGTTAAAAACCTGCCACCTGCCGGTTCAAATTGCATCGAAATTCAGGTTGAAATCGCCAACAAGGAAAATAACGGCAAAACACTTCAGCTCGAATTCGAGATTGTTTCAGCCAGTTCATCAGAAATTATCCGGCACGAAAAACAGGAAATCACGGTAAAACAGAATGGAGTTACTTCTTTTATCAGGCAAATTTCTGTTCCTGAAGCAAAACTTTGGGATTTGGATTCGCCCAACCTTTATTTCTGTCGGGTAAAAATTTCAGGAAACGAGCTTGTAGATGAAACTTCAGAACGTTTCGGGTTCCGGGTTTTTGAGGCCCGGGCAAACGAAAAAGGCGAAAATAATTTTTACCTGAACGGAAAACGAATCCGCATACGGTCGGCCAGCGACTGGGGTTATTACTGG
>JAJUGS010000315.1 GCA_029265875.1 Prolixibacteraceae bacterium | reverse complement strand
GTTCTGGTCCATGGGGGGCTGTGCTGATGAGCGGATGATGATCAGCGCAAACGAAGAATAGCCGATCAGGATGACTGCAATACCTGCAAGAATGGTATTCCAGATCACCATATTTTTTCTGAGAGTGTACCAGATTCCGTATGAAATACCACCAATAAGGGCAGCAATGTAAAACACCAGTCCGGAGTGGAAAGGCAGTCCTAGCCCGTTGACAAAAAGCAGTTCGAACCACGAACCCAAAATCACCACGCCCGGGATAATACCGTACATGATGATTCCCAAAAGACCCACTGAAGCTGCCAGCGCGATGAGGATTCCTTTTCGGGTGACTTCGTATTTCCTGAAATAGTAAACAAAAACAATGGCCGGAATGGCGAGCAGGTTCAGCAGGTGAACACCCACCGAAAGGCCTACGATGTAAGCAATAAAAATGAGCCAGCGGTTGGCGTGCGGTTCATCGGCCACATTCTCCCATTTCAGGATGGCCCAGAAAACAACAGCGGTCATCAGCGACGAGGAAGCGTAAACTTCGCCTTCCACTGCCGAAAACCAGAAAGTATCGGAAAAAGTGTAAGCCAGGGCCCCCACAAAACCACTTGCCATAATGGCGATGATTTGTCCGGTGGAAAGGTTGTTGCTGTCGGTAACCAGTTTGCGGGCCAGGTGTGTGATGGTCCAGAAAAGGAACATAATGGTGAAGGCACTGGCCAGTGCCGACATGATGTTCACCATCAGTGCCGCTCCCGACGGCCCGCTGAAGAGCGTAAAAATACGCCCGACTATCATAAACAGCGGCGCTCCCGGAGGATGGCCCACTTCAAATTTGTACGAAGTTGTGATAAACTCGCCGCAATCCCAGAAACTGGCAGTCGGCTCAATGGTCAGTAAATAAACAACGGCTGAAATCAGAAAGGCAACCCAGCCTGTCACGTTGTTGTAGAGTTGGTATTTCTTCATTTGTATCGGTATCAGAGAAACTCAGTTCTGTTTTTTTGAAAATAACAGGTGCGAAGATAATGGTTTTGTCACAAACTCATTGACACAGCGGATTTTTTAAGAATCTTTAAAAAGCGGTGATAAGGTTTTTACAAAAGCATCATTCCCGAAACCATCCGTCCGGTGTCGGCGCCTTCTTTACGGGCAGAAAAAAAGCGGTCGTTACCGGTAAATGAGCATTCTTCCGCAATTTCAATATTTTCAGGTTTCAGTCCGCTTTCCACCAAAACTTCGCGGTTGGCAGCCCACAAATCAACATGGTGTTTACCGTTTGGTTTCCGGTGGATTACATGCTCATGATTCGGAATTGAGAGTTGAACAGCTTCGGTAACTTCGCTGCCCACCTCGTACACAGCCGGACTGATAGAGGGCCCGATGGCAGCCACTATTTTTGCAGGTTCGCAATTGTAAAGCGAAACCATTTTCTGAACCGTTTCCGCAGCGATTTTTTTCACGGTTCCGCGCCAGCCTGCATGAACCGCTGCAATCACGCGTTTTTCGGGATCGAAAAGCAGGACCGGCACACAATCGGCGGTTTGTACACAAATGCAAATACCCGGTTTGTCGGTTACCAGTGCGTCGGTGTCTTTCAGTTCATATTCCGGAATATCTGTGATTTCAGCCACGCAGCTTGTGTGCGTTTGCCGCGGAAAAACCAGTTGCGTCGCCTTAATTCCCAGTTTTTTTGCCAGCAATTCGCGGTTTAGTGTATAAATCCCGGGCGAGTCGCCGGTAAACCGGGTTTTCTCAGTTGGCAACGATTGTTTGGTGCTGGTAAATGCCAACAGGTTTTTGTACCCTGAAAAAACGGAGTAGGTAATAAAATTTTGAATATCAGGCATGGTTGATGAGTTCGCTGAGTTTTTCCCGATTAACCAGTTTTACCGTTTTATTGGAAATGCTGATCAGTCCTTCTTTTTGCATATCGCCAAAAACCCTTGCCAGCGAAGGGCGTGTAACCCCAAACAGATCGGCAAGCTGTTGCTGGGTGTTTTTCAGTTCCACCGAGTGAAACCTGTCGCCGGCCTGTTGCAGCAGGTAGTGCGCCACTTTTCCCCGGATAGTTTTGAAGCTCAGAAAATGCAGTTTCTGCGATAAAAACTGCGCCCGCGATGAAATGCTGTTCAGGTAATTGCGTAAAATCTGGCTGTTCATCTGGAGCAATTTCAGAAATTCGCCCACCGGAATCACCAGGATGCTGCACTTTTCGTTGGCTGTAACGGTAACCGGAAATTTATTGTCCTGCCCGAACAGAAAGGCTGCTGCCAGTGGTTTTGGCGCTTCCACATCTTCAATTTTGATGGTTTTTCCCGAATAATCGATCATTTCGCCACGGACACTGCCCGAAAGCACGATATTCAGGTTGGTAACCGGTGCCCCGGCCACCACCACAATTTCATCTTTCAGAAATTTCTTTAACTGAAAATGAATCTGTTTCAGCAGCTTTTCAGCATCGCCAGCCGTAATCCCCCTGAAAACAGGACATTGTGATAAAAGTGCATAATCAATCATTTTCGTGTTTTGTAACAATTGGTACAACGATACAAACATACCGAACCTACTTTTGTTTTCAAATTAAAGCAAAGGAAAATGATCCGGGAGATTGTAAAAATAGATGAAGATTTGTGCAACGGTTGCGGCGATTGTGTCCCGAACTGTCACGAAGGAGCTTTGCAGATTATCGACGGAAAGGCAAGGTTGATCAGCGAACTGATGTGCGACGGGCTGGGTGCCTGCATTGGTCACTGCCCGATGGGTGCGATTACCATCGAAGAACGGGAAGCCGAAGAATACGATGAGGAACTTGTGATTGCTGAAATGGTGCGAAGCGGTAAGAACACGGTTTTTGCCCACCTGAAACATTTGCAGGAACATGGCGAAACGGGTTTTCTGAATATTGCACTCAATTACATAAAAGCCAACCGCGAACAAATGCCTTTCAAAATCAGCGAAGTACACGAGTTGCTGCACGGCAAAAAAGAAGAGCATTCACACGGAAACCAGGGAGCTGGTTGTGGATGTGCGGGTTCTGCCCCGCAATCGTTTAATGCCGGTGGTTTTAAAATGGTGGCTCCTGCAGGCGAAGTCCCATCAGAATTGACCCAGTGGCCGGTTCAGATGCACCTGATCAATCCTGTTGCCTCTTATTTTAATGGTGCCGATTTGCTGGTGGCAGCCGATTGCGCCGCGTTTTCATACGGCAATTTTCACAACCATTTTATCAAAGGGAAAAAGCTGGTGATTGCCTGCCCGAAACTCGACCAGGGAAAAGACATTTATTTACAGAAACTGGTGAAACTGATTGATGATGCCAGGGTGAATACGATTACTGTTGTGATTATGGAAGTTCCGTGTTGCGGCGGGTTGTCGCAAATGGTGCAGATGGCCACACAAATGGCTTCGCGCCGCGTTCCGGTAAAAGAAGTGGTGATTGGAATTAAAGGCGATGTTTTATCGGAGGAATGGATGTAAGAAAACAAAGATTTTCAGGTTAAAATCGGTTTGAAACAGATTTTGAATGGCATTCCCGGAAGGGGTGCCATTTTTTTTTTGAAAATGCCTGAATTCGAAATTACAAAAAAAGGGCAGCCTTTCGAGCTGTCCTTTTCAGATAATGTAAACAGACTTTGGTTTTATTTTTCGTAATCGTATCCTTTGATTTCACCAGCACTAAAAACCGACATTCCGCCTGCAGTCACCATTTTGTCGTAAATCATTCCATTTGTTCCAAACAACAGCGACTTGGCATCATAGCCGAGCAAACGCAAATAAGCTGTAAGGTAAGCACTGGTTTGGCCTGTGTAACAGTAAACCACAACAGGTTTATTGGTAGGCAGTGTTGTAAGATCAGCAGCATATTTCATTGCTTCTTTCGGAGTGTATTGCACAGCTCCCGGAATATGGCCCGGATTTATATACTGTGCAACTGGCCAGTAATTAACAATGTAATAAGAGCTTAAGCTTCCGAAAACGGTTGCATTTGTAATGGATGCCGGTCCAAATCCTTCGGTTAAAACGGCAGCCACGCGGGCTTCAAGAATTTCCTGACCTGTTTTTTTGCCGGTTGATAATTTGGGCAAAGTGCCTTTTGCACCTTTGGCCGTTTCAGTAGTTACAAACTGCGATGCGTAAGAATTTCCATTGGCAACAGCGGTATTCCATTTGCCGGCAAAATCTGCATGCCATGCACACATTCCCCATTTCATTGAATACACTTTGCTGTAACCCATAATGCGCAGGAGCGATGCTGCC
>JAJUGS010000089.1 GCA_029265875.1 Prolixibacteraceae bacterium | reverse complement strand
TCTGCCGAGTGTGAGATGCGGTGAAAACGGCTTTTCATCGGTCTGAAATCCAAAATCTGAAATGCCTTTCACAAGACGATCAGCAAACTGCGATAAGATTTCTGCATTCACAACTGAAATAAACAAAACCTTTGGCTGACTTTTGTTGCCAAAAAAACCGGTTCCCTGCAAATCAAAACTGAAGGATTTAAATTCAGAGGCCAGCTTCTTTAATATCCAATCAACCTGCCGAAACTGGGTTTGCGATGTTTCTCCCAAAAACCGAAGTGTCAGGTGCAGGTTGTTTTCTTCCACCCACTTAATTTTTTCATCCTTCAAATTGCTTTTCAGGTTTTTGAATAAATCTTCCAATACCTTCTCTGGTTCAACCTTTATGGCGATAAATGTCCGTTTTGTATTCATAACCCTGTGTAATTCCTGGTTTTACCTTAACAGTATGACCTGTCCTTTCTCCGACCTTTTTCTTCCCTGAACATCGGTATAGTTTGTCACCCAAACATAGTTTCCCTGCGGCACATCTTTTTCGTCTCTGTTTTTGCCGGTCCAGGGATTAAAAGGTGAATTGCTTTCAAATACCAGTTCGCCCGAACGGCTGTAAATTTTCAGGCTGAAATCCGTTTCATCAACTCCGGGCCCGACTGGCATAAAAGTGCGGTTTTCGGCAATTTCACTGTTGGGCCTGAAAGCGTTGGGAACAAAGCTTTGCGAAGGAAGAATGTTGATTTTCAGGGTAAAAGTATCGGTACAACCAAATTCTGTTTCAACAATCTGAACTGGTTGATATGCTCCAACAGCGTGATATTTATGAACAGGATTGTATTCTGATGAACTTTCACCATCGCCAAAATCCCAATTGTAAAACCGGGCACGTTCGGCATAGTTGATAAACGAAACTTCAGCATTATCAAGCAAAGCAACCGGATAATCGACCTCAAATTTGGCGAAGGGTTTTCTGTGAACATAAACAATATCCTGCTTTACCAACGTATCGCGGCAACCGGTTTGAAGCGAAGTCGCGATTAATCCTATATCAAAATTTCCGGTATCGGCGAAAAAATACCGGTTTGAAATTCCCGGCATCGGAACAGAATCGGTAAACCACGAATACGAAAGCTGCGGGTCGCTGGAATAGGCTTCGGCAAAAACAGCCAATGGCTGACACCCTTCTTCATTGTCAACCGAAAAATCAAATTCAGGCTGTCTTTTCAATAACATATTAAATGGTTTACCCACACAGCCAAACTCGCTGACCGTAAGTTTTACATTTTCAACCGGATGATAAATGTTCATCAAAAATGAATCATTATCGAACCCGGCCACAGGGTTACCGCCGGTTTCCCAGGTGCAATAAGATGAATCGGTTTGATGCGTGTAAACCAGTAACACTTCTCCGGGATAACAATGATCAGCATCGGCATGAAAATGGGCAACCGGTGTCGGAAAAACCTTTATCATACTATCGATTGTAAAGCTGTTAATACAAGCTGAAACAGGATTTTTCACAGTAAGATTCACATCATAAAATCCTGGTTTTTTAAACTGATGCGAAACCTGCCGGCCATTTAAAACTGTTGCATCACTAAAACTCCAGGTAAAATCAACAATTTCAGGCACCAACACCTCGGCGTTGAATGTCGCGGTGAGGCTGTCGCAACCCCGTGTAACATCCGATTCCATTTTAAAAACCGGGGAAACTGCCAATTCGCCGGAAAAACGGCTGATACAACCTCTATCATCAACTTCGAGCGAGATACTTGTATTATCGGTTTGTACCCCCACCGAAATCAGGTAATGTTGCCACCCCAAAGTATCGAGGATTTGCCGGCCACCCAAATCCCAGATATATTGGGCTGTTCCGGTGGCTGAACCCGTAAATTTTATTTCTCTGTTATAGTTATTGCAAACTGCCACATCATCTATTTGAAAAGCGGCAACGGGCATCGGGTGAAACCTGATCTTAAAAGTATCAGTAACCACGCAATTATTGATAGTTGTCAACTGGTAGAACACAGTGTAATCGCCATATTCAGGTGCATCAATTTTTGCCGAAAATCTCTCGGGTTCTGTTAAAATAAGCCTGGGATCATTTACAAACCAGCTATAATTACCGGGCAGGTTCCAGAGGCTGTCGGGTTTTCCGGTAATTGAAACTTCAAGGGTTGTTGACAACTGACTGCAAATTACCGGGTCGCCTATGATTTTGATTGCAGGAGTGGGTAGTATAGTAAGTTGAAAGGTATCACGGGTTTCGCACCGAAAGCGGTTCGTGGCAGTCAACCTGTATTCTCCTGTTTCCCGGGCTGTAAAATAACGGTCAGATGCAATAAGATTTCCTGTTTCATCCTCCCAACTATAATTTACCATTCCGGCTCCCCCGTCCAGTTTTTTGGCATACGGTTCACAGGCAACCACATCGTGTTCGCCGAAGTTTGTTTTTGGGTGACTGAGCATCACAAAAACTGAATCGTTTAACACACACCCTGATTCTGTTTCTGCTTCCACAAAAAATAAACCTTCGCGGGCAACCCGGATTGTTGGTGAAGTTTCTCCTGTATTCCAGTTAATTTTATTGAAGACTTCACCAATGTCAAGTTTTAAAGTATCGCCAAAACAAAGCAGCAAGGTATCTTTTTTGAAAAATTCAATATTCCCGCCCAGGTCGAGTTGCACATCGGTATTAAAACCTGCAGCAAAACCATACGATTCCCATTCACCAAAACCATAAACATAAGCCTGAAACCCAGTTTCTCCGGTACTTTCAATTTTGTGCGTCCCGCCTGTGGTTTCAATTTGTGCCATGGCATATTCACTGCCGGGAATAGCAGAAAAGCGGGCATTTACCGGCAATTCATCCAAAGTAATATTTCCGGTCTCTGAAGCCGGTGTCAGAAGATTCACAAAATGTTGTTGAACTCCGTAATAAGTGGAATCACTTTCTACTGAAGGTGAAATAAAAGCATTATAAACTGCCTGATTCGTCCATTGACCAACCGGATTCAGAATGGTCATAAAAGGATCGCCGTTACCATTGGCATAAGCGCTGTCGACACGGAGCGACTGGCTGAATTGTGCCACCAGTAAGGGTTTATCGGACAGAATATGCTCAACTCCGGAAAATTCAAACTCCCTGAATTCGCCTTCTTTGAGGTAAAAAACTGAATCCTGTCCAAGAAAAACGGTTGTTTTATCCTGTGAAGCTAAAATCCTGTACCGGTCGGCCAGTCTTGTTTTCAAAGGAATGGTCAAATATTTCTTTCCCCAGAAATGAACCGGCAGAACCTGTTCAAACAGATGATCCCAGCAGCAACTTCCATAAGGTACTGTTGTACTGAGCGATCCGGAGAAAAAAGCCACTGGTTTGTCGGCAGTCACTTTACTTCCGGTTAAATCACCCTGCCCTGCTTTTCCTGAGCCTTCCATATTTTCAGACTGAACCTGATAGACTTCTCCTTTCTGAAGAATTACCTCAAAAACCGCGTCTTTGGGAATGCCCCCATCAGTTATTTTCGATGGTGAGATGCTGACGGTTGTGTTGTTTTCGGTGGCAACCACCAGGAATTCGCTGTTTCTTCCGCCACCTGTTTCAGGGTTCGATGGATCGATATAGGGAGTGTAACACATGGCAAAGTATGTTTTACCCAACATATCAACCGGGTAAATTAATGCGATATCGTTTGAGTAAGTATCCCAATTGGCAGCATATACACTCACCGGTTTTTGCGAAACAAGGTGAATTCCTTTGTTTTGTACTTTTTCCGACCCGATAGCTTCAAACATTTGCCAGGGCAGTGTTATTTCAATAGTACTGTCAGCTTCAATCCGGTAAACTGAATTAAACGGGGCTTCGCTGTTTCCATAAGTAATCCTGAAGGTGGTTGTTTCGGTTGCCGACACAATCATCTTCAATTCGTGCACGCGGTTGTAATTGCGGCTTTCCATAAATCCCAGCCAGAAATCGGTTCCTTTTGTGGTCTTACTGCAGTTTTCACGGTTTACGGTAAAACCGGACAAGGAGATCAGGAGCAAAAGAAATATGGCAGTTACCAGTTTCATGAAATACCGTTCGATTGGCAGCAGTTTCCGGTAAAAATAAAAAAACCGCACAACTAATTGCGCGGTTTTAATTCACTCCTGCCTGTTCAGTTTATTTCTTCGGTTTTATTTCCACCATCAGATGACGGTTGGGAATAACTTCATCTTTTCGAACATAAATCTTCACAATTTCACCATCAAAAGGCATTCGTACCTGGTTTTGCATTTTCATAGCCTCCAGCAGGAGAAGCGTTTCCCCTTCTTTTACCTTTTGTTTTGGTTTTACATAAATATCGATGATGGTGCCCGGTATAAACGAGTACAATTTGTTGGTGTCGGGTGTTTCCCACACATCACGTTCTTCAAACTTACGGGTGTATTTTGTTTTATAAACAGCACCCTGTACCACCAGTTCCCTGAATTCTTTCTCTTCAAACATGGATTTTTATTTTTGAAATTTATTAAAACGGTGGAATGCCATGTTTTTTATTCGGGATTCCAACACTCTTATTTTCAGAAACTTTCATAGCATGAAGTATTCTTGAACGGGTTTCCTTTGGTTCAATAACTTCATCAATATACCCTTGTGAAGCAGCCACATAAGGATTGGCAAATTTTTCTTTGTATTCCTTAATTTTCTGCTGTCGCATTTCTTCCGGATTTTCAGCTTCGGCAATTTCTTTTCTGAAAATAATATTGGCGGCGCCTTCCGGTCCCATTACGGCAATTTCGGCTGTTGGCCAGGCAAATACAAAGTCGGCGCGCAAATGGCGTGAGTTCATGGCAATATAACCGCCCCCATAAGCTTTACGAATAATTACGGTTACTTTCGGAACAGTGGCTTCGCTGTATGCATACAATATTTTGGCCCCGTGCCGGATTACACCAGCATGTTCCTGGTCGACGCCCGGCAGATATCCCGGCAAGTCTTCCAGCGTTACAATCGGGATGTTGAAAGCATCGCAATAACGGATAAAACGGGCTGCTTTATCGGAGCTGTCACAATCGAGCACACCAGCCAGTACCATAGGCTGGTTGGCAACAAAACCAATGGTTTCGCCGTCCATTCTTCCAAAGCCGATAATGATATTAGGAGCAAAATGTTCCATCACTTCAAAAAACTCAGACCCGTCGGTGAGTGTTTTGATGAGGTCGCGCATATCGTAGGGGATACGCGGATCAACAGGTACGATATCTTCGATTTTTTTCCCTTTTAAGGGTGGCTTTGGAGGATAAGCCTGGGCTTTCTTGAGATTGCTGCGCGGAATATAGCTGATCAGAGTTTTAATCTGTTCAAAACATTCATATTCGGTTTTGGCATAGAAATGTGCATTTCCGGTTATTTCGGCATGAACACGGGCGCCACCCAGTTCTTCCATCGAAATTTCCTCACCCAGCACTGATTTGATTACACTGGGCCCGGTAATGAACATTTTTGAAATATTTTCGACCACAAAAACAAAGTCGGTGAGGGCGGGTGAATAAACTGCACCACCGGCACAAGGCCCGAGAATTACCGAAATTTGCGGAATAACACCTGAAGCCAGTGTATTTCTGAAGAAGATTTCTCCGTAACCAGCCAATGAATTCACACCTTCCTGAATACGGGCACCACCCGAGTCGTTGATTCCGATTAGCGGAACCCTCATTTTTAACGAGTGGTCCATGATTTTTGTGATTTTACGGGCATGCATCATTCCCAGCGAACCACCTTCAACGGTAAAATCCTGTGCAAAAATGCACACAGGTTTTCCGTTAATCGTACCGGTTCCGATGATAACCCCGTCACCATGCAATACCTTCGATTCCATTCCAAAATCTTTGGCACTGTGCTCTACAAATAAATCGTATTCATGAAACGAGTTTTTGTCTAACAGGGCGAGAATACGCTCACGGGCATTGAGTTTCCCCATTTTTGCCTGCTTTTCCATGGCTTTTTCCCCTCCTCCCTGCTGAACTTCCTTTCTTCTTCTGCGAAGGTCGAGAACATTACTTCTTAGTGACATATAATATTTTTTAAGTTATAAATTCCGTAGTTAACGGCGGTATTTTCATCCTGCCTTTTTCGTGCGTGGGCAAAATTATAACTTTTTTCACACGCCTTTCTGAAATACTTCTGGCTGATACGAAATTTGACAATCATTGATTCAAAGCCATCGAAAAATAGTATTTGATGTTTGAAAATTGTCGGGGAAAAAGAATTTGCTTTGGCTTCAGCATTGATGACAGGCAAAGCCTTAGCACCAGCTAATATATTGGTTATCAGTTAAAATTCGGGTTCTCGGGAAAGTTCTCCCAAATAGAATACCGGTTGCCAGCTTTTCTGACAAACTCATTCCATGAGAATTGGTTGGCATCTTTCATGATTAAATCTTCGTCGATGTCGGTTACCAGCCACGAGTTTTCTTTTAATTCATCTTCCAGTTGCCCTGCATCCCATCCTGAATATCCCAGGTAAAAATGAATATCAGCCGGTTTTATCTTGTCTTCCGAAATCAGGGTTTTCAAAACATCAAAATCGCCCCCCCAGAAAATGTTTCCCAAAACATGAATACTACCGGGCAGCAGGTGGCCATATTTGTGAATAAAAAAAAGCGAATCGGGCGCAACAGGGCCTCCGAGATAAACATTTGCCTCGAAATCAGGAAATTCGGGAAAAACTTTTTGTATTGAAAAATCAATTTTCTTGTTCAGGATAAAACCAACAGTGCCTTTTTTGCTGTATGCAACTAAAATCACAACCGAGCGGCTGAAATAATCGCCATATAAAAATGGTTCAGCAATCAAAATTCTTCCCTTTTTAGGTGGAATATTATTGGTCCTGATTTTAAATATGTCGAGATTTTCTTTCATTACATCAGCCAAGTTAGCAAAATCCTCGTTAAATTACACACATTCAGCAGAAACTCATGTTACTTTTCATATAACACTTTGATTGAAAAATTTGTTTCCGTGATATAAAAACAAAATGAAACGGGAAATGCAGGATACAGAATCATTAATTAATCGTCGACGATGATGAATACTTCTTCGTCGGGTCTGGCCATGTAATATTGTTCCCTGGCAAATTTCTCCAGTTTTCTTTCTCCCTCCTTCAGGTCTTCCAGTTTCTGCCGATCGATTTCTATCCGTTTTCGGTAATATTTTTCCTGTTGCTTTAATTCGCGCAGACGTTGTTTATTCTGATAGTGTGAAACGAGACTGTTTTCGTCGATAAAAATGATCCAGACAAGAAAAAGTGCAGTTGCCACAAACCACTTGTTGCGGAACAATTTAAAAGCCGGGCTTTTAAAATTGATCTTTATTGACGGAAGCTTTTTCATGATACTGCAAAACTAAGTTTTCCGGAGGGCAAAAAAAAGGGAGCCTGAAAATTTCGGCTCCCCATTTATAAACAATGAATAGTTTATTTATTCCCCGTCAGGTTGAAAATTCGGGTAGGTATAATTTTTCGGGGAAACAAAAGTTTCTTTGATGGTACGGATCGATGTCCAACGCAACAGGTTGAAAATGGAACCTGCTTTATCGTTGGTTCCCGAAGCGCGTGCACCGCCGAAAGGCTGTTGTCCCACCACTGCACCGGTTGGTTTATCGTTGATGTAAAAGTTGCCGGCAGCATTTTCAAGCCTTTTTGTAATTTTTCCGATGTTGTACCGGTTCTGCGAAATCACCGAGCCAGTCAACGCATAAATCGATGTATTGTCAAGAATATCAAGTGTTTCGTCCAGTTTTTCATCTTCGTAAACGTAAATTGTGAGAACCGGGCCAAACAATTCTTCTTCCATGGTAATATACTTCGGGTTGGTAGTCAGAATCACGGTGGGTTCAATAAAGTAGCCCACCGATTTATCACATTTTCCACCAAAAATCACCTCAGCATCTTTGTCTTCGCGCGCTTTATCGATATAACTTTTCAGTTTATCGAATGATGCCTCATCGATAACGGCATTGAAGAAATTGGTAAAGTCTTCAGGTGGCCCCATTTTTACGGTTGCCAGTTCACGCCCGAATCTTTCCCTTACTTCGGGCCAGATGCTTGCCGGAATATACGCTCTCGAAGCAGCCGAACATTTTTGTCCCTGGTACTCAAAAGCGCCACGTAACATGGCTACTGTCAAAGCCTGTGGATCGGCCGTATTATCGGCAAAAATGAAATCCTTTCCACCGGTTTCGCCCACAATGCGTGGGTACGATTTGTACATGGCGATGTTTTCGCCGATGGTTTTCCAGATGCTGTTGAAAACCCCGGTTGACCCGGTAAAATGAATGCCTGCAAAATTTGGGTGAGCCAGTACTGTGTCGGCGGTGGCCGGCCCCGAGGCATATACCAGGTTGATCACGCCATCGGGCAAACCCGCTTCGCGGAAAATTTCCATTATCACACCTGCTGAATAAACCGCCGTTTTTGATGGTTTCCACACAACCACATTACCCATTAAAGCCGGTGCTGCAGGCAGGTTACCTGCAATTGAGGTAAAATTGAATGGAGTGAGTGCAAATACGAATCCTTCCAGTGGCCTGTATTCATTATAATTCCACATTCCGGGTGCTGACTCAGGCTGGATACTGTAAATTTCAGTCATTACCTGAACGCCGAAACGGAAAAAATCGGCCAATTCGCAGGCAGCATCAATTTCGGCCTGGAAAGCATTTTTCGACTGTCCAAGCATGGTGGCGGCATTGATTTTGGCACGATACGGGCCGGTAAGCAAATCGGCTGCTTTCAGGAAAACAGAAGCCCTGTGCTGCCACGCAAGATTTGCCCACTTTTCTTTGGCAGCCAGTGCTGCCTCAATGGCCATTCTCACATGCGATGCATCGCCCTGGTGATAATAACCCAATGTATGCGCAATATCATGCGGCGGAAACATACGTACTTTATTCCCGGTAAAAATTTCCTTGCCCCCGATGTACATCGGAAGTTCAACCTCCATGGAGCGTAACTCTTCAATTTTGGCTTTTAAGGCAGCTCTTTCCTTTGTTCCGGGTGCATACGACAAAACCGGTTCATTTTTAGCTACCGGTACCTGGTAAATTCCTTTTGGCATAATTTCAATTTTTCTGAATTTCAAACTGCCCAAAAATAACTTATCAACAGGAGCAAAATCATAACAAATATCAGCGTGAAAAAAAATATCGGATCCGTAATGGCCAAATTCTTTGATTTCTTATATATTCACCCTGAAAACACAGGAAAATTCAGTATTTTTGAAAACCTTTCAATTTAACAGAACAAATAAATAGTCAATGGAAAGACGCTGCCATCAATTTTGAAATACTTAAACTATACGATTGACCGACAATATTTTAAATATTATCAGAAATAAATTCCGTATAAATCAAGCCAATGAAAATAAAAACAAACTGGCCGGAATAATTTTAATCTGGGGATTAACTGAAGTAGCCGGGATAATATTTCTGCTGTTTAATCTTTTCTTCAAGTACGACGATAGTTGTCTGATTTGCAATATTGTATGGATGGTTGTGGCACTCATCCCGATTATTTGTTCGATAAACGGACGGATAAATTGTGCGCTGAATGCAGTATTTATGCTCCCCCTTATTTTGTATTCTTATTATTTTTCTGATTTCAACCACTTTATTCCCGACGGGGAGAATGCATACAACAGTGTTTTCTGGCTTTCGGCAGGCATTGTTTATCTGGCTGTATTTTGCGAAACAGGAGCCAGAATCAGGCTATTTTATCTTGTTGGTTTATTGACCATAATTTTCCAACTTTATAAAACGGGCAATCTTGAAAACTCTTTAACAGATTACAATCCGGTGGTTTCACACCCGGTTATGGTTTTTACCTTTGTTTCAATTACGGTTTATGGCCTGAAAATTTATTTTCAGCAAATTATTAATCTGTATAAAAATGAGATTAGTAATTTCAAACAGTCGGTAAGCAAAGTGATGCAAAACTCACATTATTCGATTGTACAAATGAGGGCCGACCGCGATGAAGCCGGAAATATTGTTCAGCTTATTATCGAAAGGGTGAACAACACATTTGAATCAACCTTTAAAATCAATCTTTACGAGGTGCAGGAACAAAAGGCGGATTATATTTTCGACCTTGTTTTTAAAGGTAAATTCGACCTGAACAAATACATCCTTAATGGGCTGAAGTATAGAAAAAACAATGAATTTCATGCAGTTGCCATTGAAAAATGGTTTGCCATTAATGTTTTGCAACCCGATTTTAAAACCTTTTTTATGGTTTTTGAAGACATTACAAAACAGAAAAACCATATTGCCAGCCTTGAAGAAAGTAAACGGAGATACAAAGTTTTACTGGAGGCAATACCGGATATGTTTTTTGTAATTGATAAAGATGGCACATACCAGGACCTCGTTGTGAAAGAAAGTGAATTGTTTAAGGTGGAAGATGCCAACATTATCGGCAGCACAATTTACGACGTAGGGTTCCCCGAAAATATGGCCGATAAAATATTCGATTGCATACAGGAGGCCATAAAAACCCATTCGATAGAGACAATTGAATATTCGATGAACACGCCCAATGGTACTTTTATGTTTGAAATGAGGATTGCCAAACTGAACGCTGATTCGGTTATCTCTATTTCAAGGGACATTACCAAACGGAAAACAGCTGAATTCAAACTTGAAAAAGCGCTGGTAAAAGCCGAAGAATCAGACCGGTTGAAGTCTGCATTCCTGGCAAACCTGTCGCACGAAATCAGGACCCCGATGAATGTTATCACCAATTTTACACGGATGCTGGCTGAATCTGATCTCGATGCGCAGGAACGGATGGAACTGAACGATGCAATAACCCTGAACGGAAAACAGTTACTGAACATGATTGATAATACCATTCACCTTTCAAAAATTGAAAGCCAGTCGATTGAAGTGGTCAACCGTTTCTGTAACCTTAACCAGTTGCTGCGCGATGTTTACAACCATTATTATGTTTTGCTCCCCGATGCAAAAGATGTGAAAATGAGATTAAAACTCGATGTACCGAATAAAGAATTCGGCTTTGAGACCGATCCTTCGATATTGAATGAAGTTATTTCGTTACTGGTTGACAACGCAATTAAATACACCCTGAAAGGGGAAATAACCATTGGTTACGAAATGATCAGAAATGAAAAAGTGAAATTGATGATCACCGACACCGGAATCGGTATCCCACCCGAAGAACACGGGAATATTTTCAGAAGGTTTTACCGGGTTCATAACCAGATAAACAACAGCACTTCCGGATCGGGACTGGGATTGGCCATTGTAAAACATTATGTGGAAATGCTGGGCGGTGAACTCAATTTTGAATCAATACCCGGACATGGCACAAAATTCTGGTTCGAACTGCCGTTTACAAATGGACGGGGATTTTTATCCGTTGTTTGAGAATGATTGTCAGTTTTCGTTCGAATTCATTAAAATGTAACCCACCAGCCGGTCATAACGGGCTGCAAAATCGCTGTAATAAACAAATATCTGGTACTCATTTCGTGTTTCCCAAAAACTTCCCTCAATATTGGTTGCATCCGCTGTTTTCGACCCTTGTGGCACATAAACATATTGATAATTGTAGTAACCCTGTTTCAGTAACATCGAAAGTTCGTAGGCACTTGTGCTGAAATTCCAGGTCATCTCGTTGCTTTTGTTCGCATTCCAGCCAGTGAGTGCACCAAAAACATTAACACTGCCTCCCAAAAGGGGCGACGGCATTGGCAATGTAAAATGCACAAATGTATAATCACATTCGGTATCAGGGTCACGCACTTCCTGGTCCTGGCTTTCGATGGTAAATTTTCCATTCATCTCCTTGTACAGGAAAAAATCCTTGTTGGCCCTAACCTCGTCGGGTTTGATTGTTTTGTGGTAATACGGATGATGAAAATCAGTGGCAATCACGTTTTCGCCATTGTACCGGTTGGTGCGGTTGTCAAAATACCTGAATTCGTTACCCGCCGGGAAGACATTTTCGCGGTTGTAATCATATTCAAGCCGGCCAGCCCTGATATAAAGCGGTTTAAGCCCGGTTATCGCGTTATCCCAACGGTTGTTCTGCATCAACACAACTTTTACATCCTTCAAAGGATTTTCGATGGTAAAATCAGGGTTGTAAACAACGGCAAAATCAACTTCATGATTTGTGCCTTCAAACGGGTCGAAAGTGGCGCGTTTTACCTTTCCCTGGATTGCCACCCGGGGATCGACCACATAAAAACGCTGCGTGATAACAACTTTGCTTTTATCATTCCCCTCGTAAACAACCAGTACATAATTGCCGGAATAATTCAACGAGATGTTTTCGTTCGGAATATTTAAAGAATAATGCGTGTACGGGAAGGTGGTATTAAACGACATTTTATAATCGGACAGCGGATTTTCCGGAAAACCATTCAAATAATCCGCCTGGCTCAAATAACTTTCATTCCACCGGGCATCGCAATGAATAATGGTATAATGATAATTCCTTTCTTCGTCGCCAAGATCATCGAATTTAAAAACAAGGTGCGTATCTTCATTCATAAATAAAACCGGGTTGCTCAACTCAAACCCGGCACGGTACATCATCACGGTTTTAATGTTTTCCCTGAAAACGGCATTTTCGTAATAATAGCTGTTTTGCTGCGAAACACCAGCTTTCACCATTAAAATGAAGAATAAAAACAAAACGAAATATTTAATCATCGTACCTGCTGTTAAAAATAACCGACAACCTGAAAATATAAACGATAAAAATCTGAATTTAATCTGTAAACACAAAAAACAGCGTTTTTTTTATTGGCTGAACACATAAGCAATGTGGCACCTGAACATTTATAAAAGTTTAAGTTTGAATTGTAAAAATTGCTTAAAGACAATAATTTATTACTTTTGCGATTCACTAAAAAACAACACTATTTGAGTTCAATATGTCAGAAACTATTAAGATAAGGAAAGGGCTGAATATTAAGCTGCAAGGGAGTGCAAAGCCGGAAATTGAAACGTTGCCGGCACCTCAGAGAGTTGCACTGAAACCTACCGATTTCCAGGGACTCACACCAAAGCTCAAAGTTAAAGCCGATGACGTTGTAAAAGCCGGAGAAGCTTTGTTCTTTGACAAGTACCACCCTGAAATTCAGTTTACAGCACCGGTTGGAGGAAAGGTTGTTTCGGTAAATCGCGGAGAGCGAAGAAAAGTACTCGAAATAATTATCGAAGCAGATGTAACAGTTGGTTCTGCCGAATTCAGAAAAGCAGACCCGAAATCGCTCACAACCGGTGAAATAAAAGAACAGTTGCTGAACAGCGGAATGTGGCCTTTTATAAAAAGGCGTCCGTATGGGATTAACGCGTCGCCTGAAGAGAAACCAAAAGCTATTTACATTTCAACTTTCGATACGGCACCTTTGGCGCCTGATTTCGGCTTGATACTGAAAGATCAGCTCTCGTCATTCCAGACCGGGATTGATGCTTTGGCCAAACTTACCGAAGGAAAAGTTTACCTAGGAGTTACCCCAGGATCGATTTTTTCAGGCGTAAAAAACGTGGTGATCAACACTTTTGAAGGTCCACACCCGGCTGGTAATGTTGGCGTTCAAATTGCCAACACCAACCCGGTTAACAAAGGAGAAGTTGTTTGGACCATCAATGTCCAGGACGTGGCAATTATTGGCCGTCTCTTCGAAACCGGCAAAGTGGATTTCAGCAAAGTAATAGCGCTTGTCGGTTCAGAAGTTGAAAATCCAAAATATTACAAAACTGTTTCAGGAGCCGAAATTTCTTCTGTGATTTCAGGTAAACTGAAAAAATCAGAAACAAAAAAACGGATCATCAGTGGTAATGTTTTAACCGGGACACAGGTTGCTGCCGACAACTATCTTGGGTATTACGACTCCATGGTTACCGTAATTCCGGAAGGTGATTATTATGAATTCCTGGGCTGGGCAATGCCTCGTTTGAATAAATTCAGTTTTTCCAGGGCTTATTTCTCGTGGCTGAACAAAAACAAAACTTATGTGGCCGACACCAACCTCAATGGCGAAGAACGTGCTTTTGTGGTTACCGGCCAATACGAGAAAGTGGTTCCGATGGATATTCTTCCGGTTCATTTGCTGAAAGCTATTATTGCTGAAGATATCGACAAGATGGAGCAACTTGGCATCTATGAAATAGTTGAAGAGGATCTGGCACTTTGCGAATTTGTTTGTACCTCGAAAATTGAGGTGCAGAAACTTGTGCGCAAGGGTATCAACCTGATGATAAAGGAAATGGGGAGTTAAGAATTAAATTTTGAATAAAATAGATGAAAGCACTCAGAAAGATATTAGATAAAAATAAGCCGCTGTTTCAGCCTGGTGGAAAATTTTCAAAATTTGGTTCCACATTCGGGGCGTTCGAAACATTTCTGTTCACACCCAACCATACTTCAAAGTCGGGAACACACATCCACGATTCCATCGACCTGAAACGCACCATGACCGTGGTAATCATTGCATTACTGCCCACTTTGCTTTTCGGAAGCTGGAATATCGGGTACCAGCATGGATTGGCATTCGGCGTTGAAAGAAGCCTGATCGGGAATTTTCTTTTCGGGTTTCTGAAAATACTGCCAATTATGATTGTTTCGTATGGCGTAGGATTGGGAATTGAGTTTATTGTAGCCCAGATTCGCGGACATGAGGTAAACGAGGGCTTCCTGGTAACAGGTATCCTTATCCCATTAATTCTGCCAATCAACATTCCGCTTTGGATGGTTGCACTGGCAACCGCATTTGCTGTAATATTCGGGAAAGAAATTTTTGGAGGAACCGGGTATAATGTAATGAACGTGGCACTGATTGCCCGTGCGTTCCTGTTTTTTGCCTACCCCTCCCAAATGTCGGGCGACAAAGTTTGGGTTTACGGGCTCACGGAAAACACTCCGGTTGACGGCTTTTCAGGAGCCACACCGCTTGCACATGCTGCCCAGGGTGCCGCCAACGAAATGGCATCGTTTGCCGATATGTTTTTGGGGATGATCCCGGGGTCGATAGGCGAAACTTCAACCCTGGCAGTTTTGATTGGTGCTGCAATATTGATTTTTACCGGCATCGGAAGTTGGAAAATCATGTTGTCAACGGTTCTCGGCACTTTGGTGATGGGTGGAATTTGCAACCTTTTCCCGGCCAATGAATACATGAGTATTCCGGTTTATATGCACCTTGTAATGGGTGGATTTGCATTTGGTGCTGTATTTATGGCGACCGACCCTGTAACTGCTTCAGGCACTGAAAAAGGAAAATGGATTTACGGATTTATGATTGGCGTGCTGGTGGTACTTATCAGAATATTCAATCCTGCC